>NZ_RZQA01001149.1:0-1534 GCF_004022915.1 Mesorhizobium sp. M7A.F.Ca.US.006.04.2.1 | reverse complement strand
CTCGAAAGGACAGCGCCATGGTTGAAGCCGCGATGATCTGGAACGAGCCCAACAACAAATCGCATTGGGATCCCGAGCTCGACCCCGACTGGAGCCGCTTCGCCAGGATGGCAATCCTGGCGGCGGACGCAATCGCATCTGAAAACCCGGCTTTGACCAAAGTGCTCGGTGGCATCTCGCCGATAGACCCGGGATTCATCACCCGCATGAAGGAATTCGGCGTGCTGGATCATGTCGACGCCGTCGCCGTGCACGGCTTTCCGCTCGACTGGAACCTGTGGCAAATCCAGGAATGGCCGCAGAAGATCGGCGAGATCGCGACCGTCACCGACCTTCCCATCTGGGTCAGCGAAGTCGGCGTATCGACCTTCGGCGCCGAGGAAATCCAGGTCTGGGGGCTCAAGCGAACAGCTGAATTGCTGCTCGGCAATGCACCACGCGTCCAGTGGTACAGCCTCTACGATCTTCCGCGTGAATGGGAAGCAACGACGCGTCACCGCGAAGCCGAAGGCTCCTCTTATTACCGTCATTTCCATATGGGGCTGCTGCGCCAGGACGGCACGCCAAAGCCCGCGCTGGAGGAATTCCTGCGCTATACACCCGCAATGGGACTGGTGCAGTGGTTTCATTTCGAAGATCCGCGGCTGGACGACGCTGTCGCCTGGATGAAGCGGCTGGGTGTCACCAATATGCGTACCGGGCTTTCCTGGGCGGACAGTTTTCGGCCGAATGCGCTGGACTGGTTCGACCGGCAGATGGAAGCACTCGCCGATTTCGACGTGACGGTCACCTTCTGCTTCACACCTCAGCATCGCGGAATGATGCCCCACCACACCAGCCCGCCACTGGTGCCGGAGGAGTTCGCGGAATTCTGCTCAACCATGATCCGCCGCTATGCGCCTGGCATGACATCCGCCTCGCTCCCCACGCGGCGGGCCTCGGCCGCGTGAAATCGTCATGCTGCCCATGCATCAGATGCCGGACTGCGCAACACCACTGACAGGTGGGAATGCGGCGCAGGGCACCGGGACGCAACCGGCCGCGACACTCACCGTCCTCAATGTCGCCTACCCTCTCGCGCCCGTCGGACCCGACGCTGTCGGCGGTGCCGAACAGGTTCTGTCGATGCTCGATCGGGCGTTGGTTCACGCCGGCCATCGATCTATCGTCATTGCTTGCCGTGGCTCCAGCACGAGCGGCACGCTTGTGGAAATACCGGCCGAAAACGGCATGCTCGACGAGGCGGCGAAGCGCCGCGCGCAAGAGGCCCATCGCAAAGCGATCGCCGCTGCCCGCGCCCGATGGCCCATCGATGTGGTTCATCTGCACGGCATCGATTTCGACGCTTATCTGCCCGACGATGGTCCGACCTTGGTGACCCTCCACCTGCCGTTGGATTGGTATCCGGCCGCGGCATTGCGCCCGACGCGTGGCGACCTCTGGCTTCATGCGGTCTCGCCCAGCCAGCAGAAAACCGCGCCATCAGGCGCCAGGCTGACGGCACCGATTCCGAACGGCGTCGACATCCAAGCAC
>NZ_RZQA01001148.1:0-1538 GCF_004022915.1 Mesorhizobium sp. M7A.F.Ca.US.006.04.2.1 | reverse complement strand
CACCGGCGCGGCTGCCCCGGCCTCAGCGCGGCATGCTCCGAATGTGACGGCGACCACGCTGCCGACGCCGACCCGATGCGGCCATCGGCCTGATACAGGCCGGTTGCAGCCTGGCCGTGTCGCCTGGTGGAACCGGCGGCGCCGATCTGTGTTATGTCGTGTTGATCGCGGGCGCCGAAGGTTGCGCGTTTCCCCGACAACAGAAAGCGAGGCCTGAGATGGCTGACGACAAGTCGAAGACGAAACAGGACCGCAAGCAGGTCTCGGGCGAAGAGCCCTACGAGGTTGCCGCCTTTGCCCGCAAATACGGCATTCCGCCAAGCGAGGCACAGACCATCATCAAGCGCTACGGACCCTCGCGCAAGAAGCTCGACGCCCATATGGCGGCCCGCGGCTAGCCGAAACCATTTCGCCTGGGCGGCGTTGAAGACGCTGCGGGCCGTGTCAACCGGGCCTGGTGGTACGGTGAACAGGATGTCTTTTTCCCGGTTTCTCATCCTGGCCAACGAAACGGCAGACGAGCATCTGTCCCACCCGGCCCGCAGCGCCACGCATTGAGGGAGGTCGTCATGTCCGACACCATACGCAGGACCGGCAGCTGCCTGTGCGGCGGCGTGCAGTTCGAGGTTCACGGCGCGCCGCTGCGCGTCGGCCTGTGCCATTGCAAGGATTGCCGCAAGGCCGGCGGTTCGGTCTATTCGGCCTTTGCCATCTGGCCGCGCGAGGCCTTCGAGACCACCGGCCTCGTCAGCTCCTATGGCACGCGCAGCTTTTGCCCGACATGCGGCGGCCGCGTCGCCTGGGTCGACGACAACGAGGCCGAGGTGGCAATCGGCAGCCTCGACATCGCGCCGACCGATCTCGTGCCCGAATATGAATTGTGGACCTCCAGGCGCGAGACCTGGCTGCACGCTTTGCCAGGCGCCGAACAGTTCGAGCATGACCGCCCAGCCACGTACAACGCCGAAGCGCCGACGCCGAGATCGCTGTCGGACATCGACGCAGAGATTTGATCTCCGGGCAAGGGAACCCTGCCCTGCCGCCGACGTTACCGGACGCCTCTCACGCATGTCGCCCGGCGACTTGCGGCAATCATGGAGACGACCGTTGAACGACAAGATGTTTCCCCGCCCCATCAGGCTGAAATTCGCGCCTGAGCGCGAGCGCATCATCCGCAGCGCCTGGGAAGGCCTGGAATGCCTCGGCGACTGGCCGGCTGGCCAGGGACGGCGCTACCGGGCGGCGTTGCGCAGCTGCCGCGATGCGCTGGATGGCTGGACGCCGCCGGAAAAAGCGATGCGGGCGGTGATCGACGCCGCGCGCGAAGCAAAACTCCTGCAGTAGTTGGAAAACAGGACATGTCTGAGCTCATTTTGCCCACACCGATGCGGATCAAGCCGCATGGGTCGGACACGATCCGCGACGTCGCCACGCTCAGGGATGCCAGCGAAATCCTGATCGATTGGCCGCAGGCCAAGCGCGGCCCGTTCTACCAGGCGGCGCGCGAGAAGGTCGAAGCCGCATTGGAAACCCAGAGA
>NZ_RZQA01001147.1:0-1549 GCF_004022915.1 Mesorhizobium sp. M7A.F.Ca.US.006.04.2.1 | reverse complement strand
GTCGACCGTGAACAATCCGAGCCCTAAGCGGCGACCGGCTTCGGCCGGATTTGAAGCAGGGCAATCAAGAGCGACAAAAACCCCTTCAGCCACCTGAGCAGGAGGGAGAAGTTGTAGCCGGCGGCGGCCAGGATGGCGTTGAGGGTGTCGCCCTGCTGGCCGGCGAGGTAGTTGCGGCCCATTCTGTGTTCGCTCTTGATGTGGCCGATGACGGGCTCGACCGCCGACCGCCGTCGCATCTGGCGCTTGATGGCTGGGGTGACGCGGCGTTTCTGGCCCGCGGTGAAGACCCTGAGCTTGTGGCTCTGCGGTGCGTTGTGGCCGCGATAGCCGGCGTCGGCGAGGATGCGGCCGATCTCGTTGCCGATGGTCTTTTCCATGTCGGGGATGACGCTTGCCAGCGTGTGGCCGTCATAGGGATTGCCGGGCAGTGCTTTTGCATGCAGGGCGAACTGGCCGCCCCTGGAGCGCTTCAGCGTGGTGGCCACCGACACCTTCACCCCGAACTCGTAGGGCGCATGCGCCTTGCCCTTGCCGATGCATTCCACCTCGTGTGCGTGCAGGCTGTAGATCTTGCGGCCGCGCTGGCGCTGGCGTTGCTCGAGAACGGTGGCGGCCTGGTAGAGCGGCCATTTGAACAGCGTCCAGCCCCTGATCGCCGGCGATCTGGCGACCAATGTCGCGAATGGTCCGGCCGAGATAGGTCTTGAGCTTGCGTAGCGCCTTGTTGGCCCGCTTGAACTGCTTGGCGTGGGCATAGCGCTGGTGGCTGATCAGCGCCAGCTTGCCGACCCGCACATAACTCTGGCGCAAATGGAGACCCGTCCTCTTGGCCAGCCGCACCAGCCGTTCGCGTGCCCGATGGATGAGCTTGGCGTCGGTCGGGAACATGACGTTCTTCGGCTGCACGGTGGTGTCGACGATCACCTGGCGCGTGTCGGCCGGTTTCATCGCCCCGGTCTTGACCGCGAGGCTGAGGCTCTCCTGCAACAGCACCATAATCCGCTCCTCGCCCATACGGCTGCGCCAACGCGTCATCGAGGAGCGGTCGAACGGCAGCGTATGGCAAAAGAACGTCTCGCCGGTGAGATACTGGAAATAAGGGTTCTCCACCCAGCGCTCGCACAGCACCTCATCCGACAGGTTGAAGGTGTGCTTGAGGATCGCCAGCCCCGCCATCAGCCGGGTCGGCAGCGGCGGCATGCCGGGGCCGTCCGAATAGACGGCGCCGAAACGCTCCTCCAGCACCGGCCAGTCGATCGCCTGCGCCAGCCGCACCAGCTCGTGCTTCATGTTGATGATTTGGTCGAGCCGGGAGCGGAACAGGTCCTGCTCTCCCGTCTCGCGCTTCTCGCGTGGCCTGGACATTCGCTGTCCCCTCGATTCGCCGCCGCCGAACCGAGTGAATCACGCTCCGCGCCACAAGGGAATCGCAAAACCGAATTGCAGGAAAACAGCGTCCAAATACCGCTAATCCTGCAATTCCAAAGCCGCTATCCGCCTCAATCAACAGGCCAGATCAATGGCTTGCGGATAGTTCACGGCCGAC
>NZ_RZQA01001146.1:0-1555 GCF_004022915.1 Mesorhizobium sp. M7A.F.Ca.US.006.04.2.1 | reverse complement strand
GCGCCCAGATTGCCGAGGCGGTCAGGCTGCATCAGCGCGTGACACGCAAACAGGCGATGGCGCGCGCGGTCGAATTGCTCCATCTGGTGGCGATCCCGCAGCCGGAGCGCCGGGTCAACCAGTATCCGCATGAATTCTCCGGCGGCATGCGCCAACGCGCGGTTATCGCCATGGCCGTCGCCAACGATCCTGACCTGTTGATTGCCGACGAACCGACCACGGCGCTCGATGTCACGGTGCAGGCACAGATCCTGGCCGTGCTGCGCTCGCTGCAGGAACGGCTCGGCCTCGGCCTGGTGCTGATCACCCATGATCTCGGCGTCGTCGCCGGCCATGCCGACCGCGTCGCGGTCGTCTATTCCGGCCGTGTCGTCGAACAGGCAGGCGTATCCGAGCTGTTCGCCGATCCGCGCCATCCTTACACGCGTGGCCTGATCGCCTCGATCCCCAACCTCGAGGAAAGCCGCGAGCGGCTGTTCTCGATCGACGGTTCGCCGCCCGCACTTGGGCGCTTGCCGGGCGGCTGCGCCTTCTATCCGCGCTGCATTTATGCCGCGGCACGCTGCCGGACCGAGGACCCGCCTTTGCACGATGTCGGCGGCCGGTTCTCGGCCTGTCATTTCGCGACGACCTTGCCGCCCTTCCACAGTGCTGTGCTGGCGGCGGCGAGCCTGGACAGTGGAGACGTGGCCCCATGAGCGCAGCGGAGCAACTCCAGGCGGAAACCAAACCGGCGGCTGCGCTTTCTGTTCGCCATCTCGTCAAGGACTTTCCGGTTCGCGGCGGCCTCGTCTTCGACCGTGCCGTTGCCCATGTCCGTGCGGTCGCCGATGTCTCGTTCGACGTAGCACCAGGCGAAACGCTGGGTCTGGTCGGTGAATCCGGTTGCGGCAAGTCGACCCTCGGGCGCTGCCTGATGCGGCTGATCGAGCCGACCAGCGGCGAAAGCTGGTTCCGTGGCCAGAACCTGCTCGCGCTCAATCACGAAGACATGCGCCTGATGCGGCGCTACATCCAGCTCGTCTTCCAGGATCCCTACGGGTCGCTGCATCCGCGCATGCGCATTGCCGACAACATCGCCGAGCCGCTGCGCATGAGCGACATGTCGGCGACCGACCGCCGCGCGCGCGTCGCCGAATTGCTCGAACTGGTGCGGCTCAATCCCGAGCATGGCAAGCGCTATCCGCACGAACTGTCCGGCGGCCAGCGCCAGCGCGTCGTCATTGCCCGCGCGCTGGCACTCAATCCGCAAGTGGTGATCCTCGACGAGCCGGTTTCGGCCCTCGACGTTTCGGTGCAGGCCGGCGTGCTCAATTTGCTCAAGGACATCCAGCAATCCTTCGGCACCTCCTATCTGTTCATCGCGCATGATCTGTCCGTCGTGCGCCACATCTCGCATCAGGTCGCGGTGATGTATCTCGGCAAGATCGTCGAGATCGCGCCGGCGGCCGAACTCTATTCGAGGGCGCTGCATCCCTACACCCAGGCGCTGCTGTCGGCGGTGCCGCTCGCCAATCCCGAGAAGGAGCGCAAGCGCGAGCGCATCGTGCTGAGC
>NZ_RZQA01001145.1:0-1556 GCF_004022915.1 Mesorhizobium sp. M7A.F.Ca.US.006.04.2.1 | reverse complement strand
GAACAAGGTCGTCTTCAACGTCGCCAAGAAGGCGTCGAAGCCGGAAATCAAGGCCGCCGTCGAAGCGCTGTTCGGCGTCAAGGTGATGGCCGTGAACACGCTTGTCCGCAAGGGCAAGATCAAGCGCTTCCGTGGCACGGTTGGCCGCCAGAGCGACGTCAAGAAGGCGGTTGTGACGCTGGCCGATGGCCAGTCGATCGACGTCGCGACGGGTCTCTGAGCAAGGCCGCGAGGACAGAACAATGGCACTGAAAAAATTCAACCCGGTAACGCCCAGCACCCGTCAGCTGGTCATCGTCGACCGCTCGGGCCTCTACAAGGGCAAGCCCGTCAAGGGTCTGACCGAAGGCCTGACCAAGTCGGGCGGCCGCAACAATCACGGTCGCATCACCGCCCGCTTCATCGGCGGTGGTCACAAGCGTTCGTACCGCATCATCGACTTCAAGCGCCGCAAGTTCGACGTCGTCGGCACGGTCGAGCGCATTGAGTACGATCCGAACCGCACCGCCTTCATCGCGCTGATCAAGTATGACGATGGCGAGCTGTCCTACATCATCGCTCCGCAGCGTCTGGCTCCCGGCGACAAGATCGTGTCCGGTGAATCGGTCGACGTGAAGCCGGGCAATGCGATGCCGCTGGCTTCGATGCCGGTCGGCACCATCGTCCACAACATCGAGCTGAAGCCGGGCAAGGGCGCTCAGGTCGCCCGTTCGGCAGGTGGTTACGGTCAGCTGGTCGGTCGTGACCAGGGCATGGCGATCCTGCGCCTCAATTCGGGCGAGCAGCGTGTCGTTCACGGCTCCTGCATGGCCACTGTTGGCGCCGTGTCCAATCCGGACCACGGCAACATCAATGACGGCAAGGCCGGTCGCACGGTCTGGCGTGGCAAGCGCCCGCACAATCGCGGCGTGACCATGAACCCGGTCGACCATCCGCACGGCGGCGGCGAAGGCCGCACATCGGGTGGCCGCCATCCGGTTTCGCCCTGGGGCAAGCCGACCAAGGGCAAGAAGACGCGGTCCAACAAGGCGACCGACAAGTTCATCCTGCGCTCGCGCCATCAGCGCAAGAGCTAAGAAGAGGTAACGCCAAGTGACTCGTTCGATTTGGAAAGGCCCCTTCATTGACGGCTACCTTCTCAAGAAGGTGGACAAGGTTCGTGAAGGTGGTCGCAATGAGGTGATCAAGATGTGGAGCCGTCGCTCCACCATCCTGCCGCAGTTCGTCGGCTTCACCTTCGGTGTCTACAACGGCCAGAAGCATGTTCCCGTCTCGGTGAACGAGGACATGGTCGGTCACAAGTTCGGTGAATTCGCTCCGACCCGGACCTATTACGGTCACGGCGCGGATAAGAAGGCGAAGAGGAAATAATCATGGGCAAGGCCAAAGCTCCGCGCAGGCTTGCTGATAACGAAGCGCGCGCCGTATTGCGCACGATCCGTATCAGCCCGCAGAAGCTGAACCTGGTTGCCGCGCTGATCCGCGGCAAAAAGGTCGCGACAGCGCTTTCCGATCTCGAATTCTCGGCCAAGCGGATTTCCGGCACGGTCAAGAAG
>NZ_RZQA01001144.1:0-1565 GCF_004022915.1 Mesorhizobium sp. M7A.F.Ca.US.006.04.2.1 | reverse complement strand
AACAAGAACGGCTTCAAGAACGTCGTGCTTGGTCTGTCCGGCGGCATCGATTCGGCGATCTGCGCGGCGCTGGCCGTCGATGCGCTCGGCGAGGAACGGCTGCGCGCGGTGATGATGCCCTACCGCTATACCTCGAAGGATTCGCTCAAAGATGCCGAGGATTGCGCCCGCGCTCTCGGCTGCCGCTATGACATCGTGCCCATCTTCGAGCCGGTCGAGGGCTTCCTGCACGCACTGACGCAGATGTTCGAAGGCACCAAGGAAGGTATCACCGAGGAGAATTTGCAGAGCCGCGCACGCGGCACCATCCTGATGGCGATCTCCAACAAGTTCGGCTCGATGGTCGTCACCACCGGCAACAAGAGCGAGATGTCGGTCGGTTATGCCACGCTCTATGGCGACATGAATGGCGGCTTCAATCCGATCAAGGACCTCTACAAGATGCAGGTCTACGCGCTGTCGCGCTGGCGCAACAGCCACGTGCCGCCGGGTGCGCTGGGCCCCTCGGGCGAGGTGATCCCGAAAAACATCATCGACAAGGCACCGTCGGCGGAATTGCGCGAGAACCAGACCGATCAGGATTCGCTGCCGCCCTATCCGGTGCTGGACGATATCCTCGAATGCCTGGTCGAGAATGAGATGGGTGTCGACGACATCGTCGCGCGCGGCCATGACCGGGCGACGGTGACGCGCATCGAGCACCTGCTCTACATCGCAGAATACAAGCGACGGCAGGCGGCGCCGGGCGTGAAGATCACGAAAAAGAATTTTGGCCGCGACCGCCGCTACCCCATCACCAATCGTTTCAGGGATCGCAGCTAGGTACCGAAAGCGCACGCGGCGCGGCCGGAGACAACCATGCCCGATTGTGAGATCAGCTTCGACATGTCACGGATCGATTTCCGTGCGACATCGGACCTGTTAATGGCAAGCTATTGGGGCGCCGGACGCACTGACGAAGTCCATCGCCGCGCCTTTGCCAATTCGCTTTGCGTCGGCGCCTATGTCGATGGCAGGCAAGTCGGCTTCGGCCGGGCGATCACCGACCGCACCGTATTCGCCTATCTCGCCGATCTCATCATCTGGCCGGAGAATCGCGGGCAAGGCATAGGAAGCCGGCTCGTCCAGGCCTTGATCGACCATCCGGAGGTCAGGACCGTTTTCCATTGGAGCCTGTCGACCAGCGATGCCCATGGCATGTATGAAAAGCTCGGGTTCAAGCCATCGACCGATGGCCGCTACATGCGCTTGGATCGCGTTCCTGAATGAGGCGCGGCTTGCCCGCCATTGTTGCAAAATAATCGCAGTGGTTGGACCAGATACGCTTTTGGCGTCAGCCCGTCTTGGCGGTGCATCGGAGCGTCTCTATAAGAACCGCTCCGCAATTGTCTTGCGGGAGGTCCGAATGGCAGTATTTCACATGGCAATGCGAGGCCGCGAAGCCTAGGTCTCATCCGGCGCTCCGCGAAGGTTTGCCCTTCGTGCCGATGCCGGATCGAGCACAGGCTTATGCCGATGCCGATCGCCGCCCGGTTATGGGCGATACGCCAAATATGCCACTCCGC
>NZ_RZQA01001143.1:0-1567 GCF_004022915.1 Mesorhizobium sp. M7A.F.Ca.US.006.04.2.1 | reverse complement strand
GCTGCGTGTCACCATAAAGGCCGAGATGATAATTGTCGCTCGAGCCTGACGAGGATCGGCCGTCGGCATCGAAGCTCGTGTGGCTGTAGCCAGTCATGATGCCAAGCCGCACATCCTCCGCGACAAGGCCGTCGACGCCGGTAAGAAAGCCGCCGGTGGAGGTATCGAGGCCTGCGGCATTGCCGTCGCCGTCGAAGGTGCCCCATGACCCGAAAGCCGTGCCCCAGGCGGCAAAGCGATCGGTGGTGGCAGGCGCCAGCATCGGACCGCCTTCGCCATAGGCCAGCACCGGCGTTGCCGGGATCCCTACCCCCTCGAAGGCCGCACGCAGGCGGTCATTGATGGCATCGCGGACAAAATGGCTGTCCTCGATCAGCGCCGATTTGGCGGACGCATGGATCTCGCCAGATAACGCATCGAAGGCTTCGCGTGCGGTTTCATCGTCCGGAAGGCCGGCGATTGCATCGTAGATCGGGTTGCCCGGCCCGGCGCTTTCGGCGCCATTGGCGGTGGCACACTGGTTGCGGGTGCCGGCCACGTCGCAGAACGACACGTCATTGCGGGCAACGTCGAGATAGATATTACTGGCGTCATAGGCGAGTGCCAGGTCGACAAACGGGGCGTTCTGGTCGAACGCATCATAGGTGCCGGTCACGCCTTGATCCGCGCTCAGGATCGTGTAGCGGGTTCCGGCACTGTAGCCGCCCGGCGCCTTGAGCGCGAAGACGGTGCCACCCTGGATGGTGGCTTTGCCCGTCACGTCGATCAGGTCGGAATTGCCGGCCGGATTGATCTCGACTTCGTAGGTCGAGCCTATCTCCTGCGTGTAATCGCCTGACACATTCAGCGTGCCGATCGAATTGCCCGGCGTAATCGTGCCGCCAGAAGCGATCGTGGTCGTACCCACCGTTCCCAAACCGCCGAGCGTGCCGCCGGCTGCAACCGCAATGGCGCCAGCAATGCTTGCCCCGGAATGGCTGCCGTCGCCGACAACGAGCTTGCCGCCGCCGATGGTGGTCAGACCGGTATAGGTGCTGACGCCGTTCAGCGTCAGCGTGCCGGCGCCGGTCTTGACGAGGCTCCCTCCGATGCCAGTGCTGCCATCCTGGATGACGCCGCCGATGGTGTCGTTCTTATCCAATCCGCCAAGCGTCAGCGACTTCGAGCCGAGAAAGACGAGACCATCGCCCGAAAGCGAGCCAATCGCGATACCGTCCGACGTCATTTCGGAGATGTCGACCTTTCCCCCCGTATCGTTTATGATCGCGGCCCCATCCGCCGTGTTAGCGCCATGGAAGCCAACGAAGCCGCCCTTGTTGGTGATGGCGGCGCTGCCGGCAGACGCGGTGTCGTAGAAGTCGAGCGTTCCTTGGATTGTAACGCCAATCGTGGCATTGGCGGCGCTCGAATTGCCGTTGAAGGACGTCCTGCTACCATTGCCGGTGATCGAAGCCGCACCGGCCGATGTTTCGTCGTTGAAGTTGATGCGGCTTTGGGTAGTGACGATCGTCGCCGTTCCCGCCGACGCACTGCCATCGAAGCGCATCGTTGCGTTTGTTTCCATGAC
>NZ_RZQA01001142.1:0-1568 GCF_004022915.1 Mesorhizobium sp. M7A.F.Ca.US.006.04.2.1 | reverse complement strand
GTTGGTGTGCTGCTTATCCTATTCATCAATGACGACAGCGAAAATGCACGCCGCAACATCCGCGCCATCGCGCTGTTGACGACGACGTTCACGTTCATCATCTCGCTGTTCATCTGGACCGGCTTCGACAATTCGCAGTCCGGCTTCCAGTTCGTCGAGAAGGTCGCCTGGCTCGATTCCGGCATTTCCTACCATATGGGCGTCGACGGCATCTCGATGCTGTTCGTCATACTGACGACGTTCCTGATGCCGCTCTGCATCCTGGCATCGTGGGAATCGATCGAGAAGCGCGTCAAGGCCTACATGATTGCCTTCCTGCTGCTCGAAACGCTGATGATCGGCGTGTTCTGCGCGTTGGACATCGTGCTGTTCTACGTCTTCTTCGAAGCCGGCCTGATCCCGATGTTCATCATCATCGGCGTCTGGGGCGGCAAGCGGCGCGTCTACGCCTCGTTCAAGTTCTTCCTCTACACGCTCGCCGGTTCGGTGCTGATGCTGCTCGCCATCATGGCGATGTTCTTCCAGTCCGGAACAACCGACATCCCGACGCTGCTGACCCACAATTTCCCGGCCAACATGCAGACCTGGCTGTGGCTTGCCTTCTTCGCCTCGTTCGCGGTGAAGATGCCGATGTGGCCGGTGCACACCTGGCTGCCCGATGCGCACGTCGAGGCGCCGACGGCGGGCTCCGTCATCCTGGCCGGCATCCTGTTGAAGATGGGCGGGTACGGCTTCCTGCGTTTCTCCTTGCCGATGTTCCCGCTGGCGTCGGAAATGTTCGCGCCGCTGGTCTTCGCGCTGTCCGTCGTCGCCATCATCTACACCTCGCTGGTGGCGCTGATGCAGGAGGACATGAAGAAGCTGATCGCCTATTCGTCGGTTGCCCATATGGGCTTCGTCACCATGGGCATCTTTGCCATGAACCAGGAAGGCGTGCAGGGCGCGATCTTCCAGATGCTCAGCCACGGCCTCGTCTCCGGCGCGCTGTTCCTGTGCGTCGGCGTCATCTACGACCGCATGCACACACGTGAGATCGCGGCCTATGGCGGGCTGGTCAACAACATGCCGAAATACGCCACGGTGTTCCTGATCTTCACCATGGCCAATGTCGGCCTGCCCGGTACCAGCGGCTTCGTCGGCGAGTTCCTGACCATGCTCGGCGTGTTCCGGGTCAACACATGGGTGGCGTTCTTCGCCGCCACCGGCGTCATCCTGTCGGCCGCCTACGCGCTCTGGCTCTACCGCCGGGTGATCTTCGGCGCACTGACCAAGGAGAGCCTTAAGGGACTGCTCGACCTGTCGCCGCGCGAGAAGGTGATCATCTACCCGCTGGTCGTGCTGGTCATCTTCTTCGGCGTCTATCCCGCCCCGGTCTTCGACGCGACGGCCCAATCGGTCAAGTCGCTCGTCACCAATGTCACTGCATCCATCGGCGCCGCGCAGACCGCGGCGGCGAACTGACCAGAGGTTTTGCGAACCATGACGCCGGACCTTCTCTCCAGCCTGTCGCTCTCGACGCCAGAGCTGATCCTTGCCGTCGGCGCGCTGGCGCTGCTGATGGTCGGAGC
>NZ_RZQA01001141.1:0-1573 GCF_004022915.1 Mesorhizobium sp. M7A.F.Ca.US.006.04.2.1 | reverse complement strand
ACCTTGAGCTTCGTCATCGCGGCTTTCGCCGGTCTCGATCTGCTGGCGCGCACGGGCCTGTCGAAACCGTCCCTGCTGGCGAAGTGGATCGCGTTCGGCCTGCTTTGCCCGCTGGTGAGCCTGATCCACCCCTATGGCGTCCAGGCCATCCTCGCGACGCTCGCCGTGGCCTACGGCAATGAGGCGGTGTCGCTGATCATGGAATGGAAACCGTTCAATCCGCCGGACAGCCCTGTCCAGGAAGTGGCGATGCTGCTCGGACTTTTCGGGCTTCTGGTGTCCCGGTTGCGAATTGGCTGGGCCAAGGCGTTGTTCGTCGTCTTCACCCTGCATGTCTATCTCGCCCATGTGCGTTTCATGTATCTGTTCTTCCTGTTGGTCCCCTTGGTGATCGCGGTCGAAGTCGCACAGCAATATCCCTCGCTTTCAGCCACCGCATGGCTGGCCGAAAAGCGCGACGGGCTGGAGAGATTCTTAGCCAGACGGTTCTACGCCATCTGCGGCACGGCAGCCGTTCTGCTGATCGGCGCGGTCGCCGTGCTCGGCAGCGCCTATCAGGTCACGCCGAGCCCGAAGACGTCGGCCAGCGGGGCGCTGGCATTCGCCGAAAGCCATCATCTGTCCGGTAATGTGCTGAATTCCTACAATTTCGGCGGCACGCTGATTTTCCACGGGTTCAAGACCTATATCGACGGACGGACGGACCAGCTGTTCCTGGGCGGCTTCACAAAGAGCGACAACGACACCGGACGCGGAGACGGCAAGCCGCTCCTCGAAGCCCGCCTGAAGAAATACGCAATAGATTGGGCGCTGCTGTCGGCCGACGACAGCCGGATTCCCTTCTTCGACCAGTTGGGCTGGAAACGGGCCTACTCGGACGATTACGCGGTAATCTATCTGCCCGGCGCCTGATCCTGTGCGTTCCTGGCGGATTTCGCGACAGCCAATATATGCCTTGACACCCATGTTGCAGCGCAGCAAAATTGCTGCCTGAGGGTAAGCCTGTGAGATCGACGAGCCGGGATTTTCAGCACGACCGAAGGCATCGCCGCATGAGCGTGTCGGGTGCGGCCGCACGGATCATGGTGGTCGCGCGCGAGCCGGCCGGATGAACTACCGGCGCGACATCGACGGCCTGCGGGCCGTTGCGGTGCTGCCCGTCGTGCTCTTCCATTTCGGCGTGTCCGCCATTCCTGGCGGCTTCACCGGTGTCGACATCTTCTTCGTCATATCGGGCTATCTGATCAGCGGCAGCCTGCTCGATGATCTTGAGCGGGGCCAGTTCTCGATCGGCCGCTTCTACTGGCGCCGCGCCCGGCGCATCCTGCCGGCGCTGACCTTCGTCATCCTGCTCGCGAGCATTGCCGCCTGGTTCATCCTTCTGCCTTCGGATCTCCACGAATTCAGCCTTAGCGTGATCGCCGCCTCGACCTTCTGGTCGAATATCTATTTCTGGAGAACGATGAACTATTTCTCCATCGACGCAGAACTGCGGCCGCTCCTGCACACATGGTCGCTTTCGGTGGAAGAGCAGTATTATATCTTCGCGCCGATCCTGCTTTATCTGATCCAC
>NZ_RZQA01001140.1:0-1576 GCF_004022915.1 Mesorhizobium sp. M7A.F.Ca.US.006.04.2.1 | reverse complement strand
GGGCCGGGCCTGCTTCCAGGAAGCTGCAATAGCGCTTGAGCATGCCGAGCGCCTCATTGTCGGCGCCGACGGTCAACGCCAGCCGATCCTCTATATGAGCGAAGGCATTTTCCAGCACGGCACGGGGAAGCACCACATTGGCCCAGACATTGCTGTCGCCGCCGGTCATCTGCAACGCTTCCGAAGCCGAGACCAGGGCGGCCTCGCCTTTGCCGACGTGATAATCGCGGCCGATCTGCGTGCCGCTGAGCACCGTATCGCCATTGTTGACCAGCAACAGATAGCCGTCGCGACCGTCGGCGGCGATATTGCCCGCCTTGCGGCTGGCATGACGTATCGTCCCGGCCATCTGCCCAAGCACCAGCGACCCGACAGCGGTGGCTTCGATCGCGGCTTCGAACGACAGTCTTTCCGAAATCGTGTATTCGACCGACCATATCTCGGCGACATGGACGTCCTGCCAGAGCGCGAAGCGTGCGCGATGATCCAGATGCGGCGGCAGATCCGCCGATGAGAAGACGTTCTTTTGCAAGGGACGACCGGCCTTTTCTACAATCGCGTCTTCACTTCGACACGCACCGTATTGGACCAGATCACGGTCTGTCCAGAGCCGGAAATACTTGTGCGCCAGGCGACAATTTCAGTGCCGTCCTGAACAAGGATTGGCCTGATTTCGCGGATCTGGCTGGCTGAATTTCGGATTACTCGAAAATACCCAGTGCCGACGAATCGTTCCCCTACTCCGGCGATGGAACCGGCGGCCGTGATGTCAGCGCCGTGCCGAAGGCGGCGACAACAACGGCAGCGATCCCGGCCAGTTGCGTCGCGGTCAGGCTTTCATGCAGGAACAGGAAGCCGGCCAGTGCACCAAGCCCAGGCTCCAGGCAGGTCAGCGTGCCGTAGATGCGCGCCGGCATGCGGGTCAGCGCCACCATCTCCAGGAAGAACGGCAATGCGCTGGAAAACAGGCCGACGAGTAGCGCGCTGACCAGGATCGACGGGGCCAGCAGCGCGGATCCCGCCTGGGCGACACCGAAGGGCAGCACCAGCACGGCGGCGATGGCCATGCCGTAGGCGGTGGTGCGGGTGCCAAGCTCCGCGCCGGCCTTCTGGGCCAGCACGATGTAGAGCGCCCAGAAGCCGCCGGCCGCCAGCGCCAGCATCACCCCGATCGGATCAAGCGGCGCGAGGGAACGAACGAAGGGCGACAACAGCAGGATGCCGGCCACCGCCAGCGCGATCCAGGCAAAGTCGCTGGCGCGTCGCGAAGTCAAGGTCGCCACCAGAAGCGGGCCGGTAAACTCCAGCGCCACCGCGATGCCGAGCGGAATCCTGGCCAGCGCTGCGTAGAACAGGAGGTTGAGGGCGGCGAGCGTCACTCCATAAGCGACCAGCCACGGCATGGTGGCACGCGAGGGCCGCATCTGCCAGGGCCGCAGCACCGCGATCAGCATCAGCGCACCGATGACCAGCCTGAGCGTCGTCGTCCCTTGCGCGCCGATCTGCGGGAACAGGCCTTTGGCGAAGGTGGCGCCGATCTGGATCGACACCATGGCGCCCTTGCCTGTCGCAGCAC
>NZ_RZQA01000113.1:0-10594 GCF_004022915.1 Mesorhizobium sp. M7A.F.Ca.US.006.04.2.1 | reverse complement strand
GTCGACGACGTCTTCATGGGCGAAGGCGGCCGGCGCGAAGCCGACAGCCTCGACATCAGGCAGGCGCTGAAACTCTATCGCGTCGCCGACTATCTGCTGATCGCTCTGTTCGGTGTTGGCGGCCTTGTAGGCGGCGCCGCCGGCCAGGCCGCCGACGCCGGTCCAGAAGGCAGGGGCGACGATGCCGTCGGAAAAATTCTCGGCCAGGCTCTCGATCGCCGCGCGGCAGACACCGGCCCGGTCGAGCGTTTCAGGGTCGCGACCGACGATCCGCGAAACGGCAAGGCGGGCCAAGGCGAGGCCGCGGGTGTCGAGGGCGTCAGCCACCGCCTCGACATGCTCATAGAGGCTCTTCTGCGACAGCAGCGACGTTGCCAGAAGGGCCGTGATGACCAGGCCCATGGGAACGAACCAGAACAGGATCTGTACGCCCAGGCCGACTATCGCCGGCACCAGCACGATGACCAGCAGCGCCTGGACACCGCGCTTGCGACGCAGCGCGTCGGGATCAGTGGCGCGGTTGAGCCTGCGGTCGAGAAAGGATATCAGCCTGCCGAACCACGTCACCGGATGGCCGATGGCGCGAAACAGCCAGTCGGGGTAACCGAGGGCGAATTCGACGACCAATGACAGGAAAGCGATCAGGACTGACATGAAGCTTCTTAATGGGGCGGTTGTGGACCATGGTGGAAGTCTTGGCCGCGCGAGGGTGCTTTTCCCCAACGCCCTGCTGCCTTTCGTCGACCTCTCGACCGGTATCAATCCGCACTCCTACCCGCTTTTCGACCTGCCCGCCACCTCGCTGTCGCGGTTGCCGGAAGCCGCGCGCACACGCGACCTGACAGAGATCGCGGCCAGTACTTACGGCGCGCCGTCGCCAGCCAACGTCGTGGCGGCGCCGGGCACACAGATCCTGTTGCCGCGCGTTGCGTCGCTCATTTCGCCCGGCAAGGCGTTGGTGCTGGGTCCGACCTACGCCGAACATGCCCGCGCTGCCGCGATCGCCGGGCACCAGGCGGCGGAGGTCGATAATTTCGAAGCGTTGGCTGACGCCGACCTCGTCATCATCGTCAATCCGAACAATCCGGATGGACGTGTCATAGAGCGCGACCGGTTGCTGGCTCTGGCCGCCGGATTGCGCGCCAAGGGCGGACTGCTGGTCGTCGACGAGGCGTTCATGGATGTCGGCCCGCGTCAGCACAGCGTCGCGGGCGATGTCGGTCGGGGCGGCCTCGTCGTGCTGCGCTCGTTCGGCAAGTTCTTTGGCCTGGCCGGGCTGCGGCTCGGCTTTGCACTTTCCGATACTGCGACGGTCGACCGGCTGGATACGCAGTTCGGACCATGGGCCGTCGCCGGCCCGGCGCTGGAATATGGCATCCGCGCGCTTGCCGACATCGGGTGGCAGGACGTGATGCGGGCGTCGTTGGCCGGTGAATCGGCGCGTCTCGATGCGCTTTTCGGCCGCTTCGGCGTTCCTGTTGCGGGCGGAACCACACTGTATCGTTTCCTCAGTCTGACCAATGCCGCCGATTTGTTTGCAGCGCTCGGCGAGCGCGGCATCCTGCTTCGCCATTTTGCCGACCGGCCTGACGTTCTGCGCGCCGGCCTGCCGGGCAGTGAGGAGGAATGGCAGCGGCTCGAATCCGCACTTGCCGAATGGGCGTCGCGGCGCGAGCATCAATCGAAGGGTTCAAAACAATGATCCATGTCTGCTCGCTGGCAAAGATCGAGGAAACGGTGGCCAGGACCGGCGCCGACCGCATGCTTTCGCTGCTCGCCGCCGGAACGGAGGTGGTGCGGCCGGCCTCGATCTCGAGGGAAAACCACCTGCATCTGGTCATGCACGACATCGCGGTGGCGCAGGACGGCATGACCATGCCGGGCGAAGACCATGTCCGCAATTTGCTCGATTTCGCGCGCCGGTGGGACCGGGCAAGGCCGATGCTCGTGCATTGCTATGCCGGCATCAGCCGCTCGACGGCTTCGGCCTATATCATCGCGGCAGCACTGGCGCCGAAGCGTGACGAGGCCGAATTGGCGCGGACGCTGCGGGCGCTGTCGCCTTCGGCAACGCCCAATCCGCGACTGATCGCCGTGGCCGATGCGTTGCTTGAGCGCAACGGCCGCATGGTCGAGGCGATCGAATCGATCGGGCGCGGCGCGGACGCCTTTGAAGGCACGCCCTTTGCGCTGAGGATCGACAGCTAGCTTTGCCCCCATATCGTTGTTCGTCTGATCCGCCTCCTCCATCGCCTCGTTTGTTCAAGAGGATCTGGAATAGCGATGACAGCGCTTGCCACTGGTTTGGAGGCTACGTCAACCACTCCGCAAGCTTCGCCTTGCGCACATCTTGCAGCAGGCTGATGAAGCCGTCGGCCTGATATTCTGCCGTCAGCCGGCCCTTCTCCGCCGTCGCGATGCTGGCGTCGCCGACGACGCCGTTCGGGTTGAGATCGCTGGCGATCCAGGCGAAGGCGTGGGTGCCGGTGTGGCGCAGCAGCGAAAATTCCTTTTCGGCCTTGGCGACATTGGAAACGAAATTGTCTGATTTGCCCATGTCCACGAGGTCCGGCCGGAAATGCAGCATCAGCGAGGTCTCGACATCGCCGCCATGGATGCCGTGACGGTCCTCCAGTTCGGTATACATGCCGGCCGGACGGCCAAAACGCTGCCAGCTGGTCTTCACCGCCAGCATCTTTTCGCGCACGCGCAATTCGCGCGTGACGATGCCCATGATCTCCTCGTTGCCGCCATGCGAATTGACCACGATCAGCTTGCGCACACCGGCGCGCGCGATCGACAGGCCAAGCTCGGTCCAGGCTTCGATCAGCGTGGTTGCCGGCAGAGTGAGGGTACCCAGCGCATGCAGGTGTTCGTTGGACTTGCCCACGGCCTGCACCGGCAGGATGCGGATGTCGAGATCGTCGGGCAGGCGCGAAATGACCGTGTCGAGCATGCCGTTCATGATCGACGTGTCGGTCGAAACAGGCAGATGCGGCCCATGCTGCTCGGTCGCCGCCACTGGCAGCACGGCGATGGTCGCCTCGGGATCGATCGAGGCGTATTCGGTGGTCCGGTAGTCGCCCCACCACACGCGTCTTTTGGGTACGGTCATGTCATGCCTCTTCAATGGTCAGGCAGACCTAGCGCGGGACGGGCGGCCTGTCGATCACCCCGCCGCGATGGCCTCGATTTCGACCTTGAATTCGGGCCGGGCAAAGCCGGAAACAATCATCAATGTCGACGCTGGCGCGGGGCTCGAAAACAGCCGGTCGCGGACGTCCATATAGGGCCGCAGATGCGCGCGGTCGGTGACATAGGCGTTGATGCGCACGATATCCCTGAGACCCAGGCCGGCTTCGCCGAGAATCGCCGCGATGTTTTGAAAGCAGAGTTCGGCCTGCGCTCCGGCGTCTTCGGGAATCAGGTCGTCGGCGGTGATGGCGACCTGGCCCGAGCACAGCACAAGCCGCTTGCCGGCCGGCACCTCGACGCCGTGACTGTAGCGGGCAAAGGGCGGCTTGATGGACTTCGGGGTGAGGAATTTGAACATGGCAATCTCCTGGATGCCGCCACCTAAAGCCGGACTCATTACACCTTCAAGATGGCGGTGCATGTTGCCCGGGCGATTGTGGACAGCCGTTCAAAAAATAGGCACGATGCCTTCCGTACAGCATGACCCGTTCGCGCTTGGCATGGCAACGTCTTTCAAGCGGGCGGTCCCGGCGCCAGACGCCGGTGGCATGTGTCTTGCTTCTTGAATCTTTGGTGTCGAGCCTGGCGCGTGGCGCGCCGGAGCAAACAGAGGGTGGTGTCGATGTACGGAAAACAGAAGATCTCGGTGGCGGTTGTGGCCCTGCTTGCAGCCAGCACGCTGGGTGCGGCTGCGAATGAGAAAGTCACCTTCGGCACCAACTGGTTGGCCGAGCCGGAACATGGCGGATATTACCAGTCCGTGGCGGACGGCACCTACGCCGCCTGCGGCCTCGACGTCACCATCATGCAGGGCGGTCCGCAAGTCAGCGGCCGGCCGATGCTGCTGGCCGGCAAGATCGATTTCTACATGGGCGGCAATCTGCTGTCGGCCTTCGATGCGGTCCAGCAAGGCATACCGATGCGCGTGGTGGCGGCGGATTTCCAGAAGGACCCGCAGGTCATCATGTCCCACCCCGGCGAGGGGCTCGACAAATGGGAGGACCTGAAGAACGCCGACCAGTACATATTGGGCGACGAGGGCGTGCAGACCTTCTTCCAGTGGATGGTCATCGAACTCGGCTTCGACGCCTCCAAACGCGCGCCCTACACCTACAACACCGCTCCCTTCCTCGCCAACAAGAAGTCGATCCAGCAGGGCTACGTCACCTCAGAGCCGTTCGCGGTCCAGAAGGAAGGCGGCTTCGTGCCGAACCAGTTCCTGCTCGCCGACTATGGCTGGGACACTTATTCGACGACGATCGAGGTGATGCAGGACACGATCGACAAGAAGCCGGAGGTGGTCCAGTGCTTCGTCGATGGCTCGGCCAAGGGCTGGTACAAATATCTCTACGGCGACAACAAAGCCGCCAACGACATGATCAAGAAAGACAATCCCGACATGAGCGACGAGCAGATCGCGTTCTCGATCGAGCAGATGAAGAAGTTCGGCCTGGCCGATTCCGGCGACACCGAAAAGCTCGGCATCGGCGCCATGACCGACGCGCGGATCAAGAGTTTCTACGACAAGATGGTCAAGGCCAAGGTCACGCCAGCCGGCATCGACATCAAGAAGGCCTACACGCTGACCTTCATCAACAAAGGCGTCGGGCTCGAGCTGAAGAAATAGGCCGCCCCGGAATGATAAGGGAAAAAGTGGCGCAAGCGCCGGCTGCGTCGGGTGCGGCCCCGACGCTCCTGGCGCTGAAGGGCGTCGGCAAGGTGTTCTCCAACGGCGTGACGGCGCTCAGCGACGTCGACCTGACCATCCGGGAAGGCGATTTCGTCAGCCTGCTCGGGCCGTCGGGTTGCGGCAAGTCGACGGCGCTGCGGCTGATCGCCGGCCTGTCGACGCCAACTTCCGGCGTGCTCGATTGGCGCGGTGGCGGCTCGCTCGACCGCTCGAACATCGGCTTCGTCTTCCAGGAGCCGACGCTGCTGCCCTGGGCCAATGTTTTCGACAATGTCTGGCTGCCGCTTCGGCTGAAAGGCATTTCGCGCGCCAAGGCGACACCGGCGGTAACGGAGATGTTGGCGCGGGTTCACCTGACCGGCTTCGAAAACGCGGTGCCGCGCGAACTGTCAGGCGGCATGAAGATGCGCGTATCCATAGCGCGCGCCATGGTGACCAAACCGCGCGTGCTGCTGATGGACGAACCGTTCGCGGCACTCGACGAGATCACCCGCTTCAAGCTCAACAACGATCTCCTGGAACTGTGGCAGGACGAACGGTTCACCGTCGTCTTCGTCACCCACAGTGTCTTCGAAAGCGTGTTCCTGTCCAACCGCGTCGTCGTCATGGCGGCGCGGCCGGGCAGGGTGTTCGACGAACTCGCCATCGAGGCCTCCTATCCGCGCGACGAGGCGTTTCGCACCTCGCCAGACTATGCGGCACTGTGCCGTCAGGCCTCCGACGTGCTGGTCAAGGCCATCAACTCAACAGCAGGCGCGCATTATGACGGCCATTGACGAGCGGATGCTCCAACTCGATCCCGAGGAAGCACGCCGCGTGCGCCAGGCGCGGTTCGAACGGATCGGCCGCTGGGTGCTGCCGCTGGCGATCATGATCCTGGCGATCTGGCTGTGGGATCGCATCTGCGTGTGGAACGAGATCCCGCAATACATCCTGCCGCGTCCCGGCGTGGTGCTGTGGACGCTCTACAACGATGCCGGCCTGCTGTTTTCCTCGCTGCTGGTCACCTTGCGCATCACCTTTCTCAGCTTGGCTCTGGCGGTCATAGGCGGGGTCGGGCTGGCGGTGCTGTTCGCGCAGTCGAAATGGGTCGAGATGTCGTTCTTCCCCTTCGCCATCGTGCTGCAGGTGACGCCGATCGTGGCGATCTTTCCGCTGATCAACATCTATGTGAACGACCAGACGACCAAGCTTCTGCTGTGCGCCTGGATCGTCGCCTTCTTTCCGATCCTGTCCAACACCACGCTTGGCCTCAACTCCGTCGACCGCAATCTGCGCGATATGTTCAAGCTCAACGGCGCGACGCGCTGGCAGCAATTGCGCTATCTCAGGCTGCCGGCGGCGATGCCCTATTTCCTCGGCGGGTTGAAGATCGCCGGCGGCCTGTCGCTGATCGGCGCCGTGGTGGCCGAGTTCGTTGCCGGTACCACCGGCCAGTCGTCCGGCCTTGCCTCGCGCATCATCGAGGCCGGCTACCGGCTCAACGCGCCGCGGCTGTTCGCGGCGCTGTTCCTGATCTCGCTGACCGGCATTTTGATCTTCCTCGTGCTGTCGCTGATATCGCATCTCATCTTGCGGCGCTGGCATGAAAGCGCGCTGAAGCAGGAGCGCTAGGGTGTGTGACGTGATTGATATGTTGGTGCGAGGCGCCCCCCTCTGTCCTGCCGGACATCTCCCCCTCAAGTGGGGAGATTGGCCGCTGTCACGATCTTCGCCAATCTCCAACATTGAAAAAAATGAGCCGGCACGGACGCTGCCAATCTCCCCCCTTGAGGGGGAGATGCCCGGCAGGGCAGAGGGGGGCAACGCTTGATACCAACCTCCGGCTCTTACCATCTCGCCAATGTTCGCCTTCATCGCTCACTGACGCCAGGCCTTTCCGCGCCCTTCGATGCTGACGGCTTCGGGCTTGCCGACATCGCTGTGGCCGACGGCAAGATTTCCAGCATCACCGCGCATGGCCGATCCGCTGATGCGGTCGACCTGGGCGGCCGTATAATCCTGCCGTGCTTCGTCGACTGCCACACGCATATCGACAAGGGCCATATCTGGCCGCGAAAGCCCAATCCCGACGGCACGTTCATGGGTGCGCTGAATGCCGCCGGTGCCGATCGTGTGGCACGCTGGAGCGCCGAGGATTTGGCGCGGCGGATGGATTTCTCGCTGCGCTGCGCCTACGCCCATGGCACAAGGGCGCTGCGCACCCACATCGACAGCGTCGCGCCGCAGGAGGAAATCTCCTGGCCGGCGTTCGAGGCGATGCGCGAGGAATGGCGCGGCCGCATCGAGTTGCAGGGCGCCTGCCTGCTCGGCATCGAAGGCGTGCGCGACAAAAAGTGGTTCGACAGGCTGGCAAAGAGGGTTGCCGCGGCAAAGGGCGTGCTCGGTGTCGTCACCTATATGGCGCCGGACCTCGAAGAGCTGCTCGACCACGTCTTCGCGCAGGCCATCAAGCATGGCCTCGATCTCGATTTCCATGCCGACGAGACCAACGACATTTCCGCCATATCGCTGAAGAAGATCGCCGAGGCCGCTCTGTGGAACGGTTTCGAAGGAAAGATCCTCGTCGGCCATTGCTGCTCGCTGGCGCGCCAGCCGGATCTCGACGTGCTCGACACGCTGGACAAGGTGGCGAAAGCGGGGCTCGCCGTCGTCTCGCTGCCGATGTGCAATCTCTATCTGCAGGACCGGCGCGCCGACGGCACCACGCCACGCTGGCGTGGCGTGACGCTGCTGCACGAGATGAAGGCGAGGGGCATTCCGGTGGCGGTTGCTTCCGACAACACGCGTGATCCCTTCTATGCCTATGGCGATCTCGACATGCTGGAGGTCTACCGCATGGCGACGCGCATCCTGCATTTCGATCATCCGGTCGCCGACTGGCCGCAAGCGGTCACCGCGACGCCGGCCAAGGTGATGCGGTTTGATGGCTTCGGCACGCTGGCTGCCGGCGGTGATGCCGATTTCATCGTGTTCAAAGGCCGAAGCTGGACGGAATTGCTGTCGCGGCCCGAATCGGATCGCATCGTGGTGCGCGGCGGCAAGGCGATCGACCGCCAATTGCCAGATTATGCCGAACTCGACGAACTGATGGTGGAATGATGGATGTTTCGGCGCTCAAACGCGATCTCGAAGGCCTGAAGGTCGACGACAATCCGGCCATCGTCCAGCAGAAGAGCCGTGACTTCTACTGGTACAGCCCGGTGCTGAAGCAGCAGCTCGACCATGTCACCGGCGACCTGATCGTGACGCCGAAGAACGAGGCCGAACTGATCCGCGTGCTTGCCGCCTGTCATCGTCATGGCGTGCCGGTGACGCCGCGCGGCAGCGGCACCGGTAATTACGGCCAGGCGATGCCGCTCTCCGGCGGCGTCGTGCTCAACCTTGCCGAGATGAACGAGATCAAGTCAATCGCTCCGGGTCGCGTCGTGACCGGGCCGGGGGCGATCCTGGCCGATATCGACAAGGCAACGCGGGCGCATTCCGGGCAGGAACTGCGGCTATCGCCCTCCACCTACAACACAGCCTCGATTGGCGGCTTCATCGCCGGCGGTTCGGGCGGCGTCGGCTCGATCAATTTCGGCGGGTTGCGCGATTTCGGCAATGTGCTTCGGCTGCGCGTGGTGACCATGGAGGCCGAGCCGAAAGCGCTCGAGCTCACCGGCGCGGATCTGCACAAGGTGACCCATGCCTACGGCACCAACGGCATCATATCGGAAGTCGAGATGCCGCTGACCGCGGCTTATGACTGGATCGACGTCATTGTCGGCTTCGACGCTTTCATGGATGCGGCCCGCTATGGCAATGCGCTGGCGTGTCAGGATGGCATCCTGACCAAGCTGATCACGCCGATAGCGGCACCCGTGCCGCAGCTCTATTTCAAGCGGCACCAGAAATTCCTGAGCGACGGGCAGAGCATTTGCCTCGTCATGGTGGCGCAGCATGGGCTGGACGCTTTTCTTGCCTTCACCCGGCGTGCCGGCGGCGAGGTGATCTACAATGCGGCCACGGCGACGCCGGATGAGAAAAAAGGCCTGCCGCCGGCCTATGAATTGGCTTGGAACCACACCACGCTGAGGGCGCTGCGCGTCGACCCTTCGATCACCTATCTGCAGTCGCTCTATCCCTTTCCCAACCAGCTGGCGCTTGTCGAGAAGATGGATGCGATGTTTCCGGGCGAGGTTTTCTCGCATCTGGAATTCGTGCGGCTGGACGGCAACATTACCTGCTTCGGCCTGCCGCTGGTCAAGTTCACGACCGAGGCGCGGCTCGACGAGATCGTGCGCCTGCATGAAGCGAACGGTTGCCCGATCTTCAACCCGCATCGCTACACGCTGGAAGAGGGCGGCATGAAGCAGACCGACGCGGTGCAACTCGCCTTCAAGCGCGAGACCGATCCGCAAGGGCTCCTCAACCCCGGCAAGATGATCGCCTGGGAAAACCCGGACTACGACTACCGTTCCGGGCGGACTTTTTTGTTCAAGGGGCTGCAGAAGGTAGGATGATGAACATCCTCGTCCTCTACGCCCATCCGGTCGAGACCAGCTTCAATGCCGGCCTGCACCGGATGATCGTCGAGCGCCTGACGGCGGCGGGCCATACGGTCGACGACTGCGATCTCTATGCCGAGGGTTTCGATCCGCGACTGACGCGCCAGGAGCGGCTGGACTACCACAACCCACGGGGCCCCGCCGACGCTGTCGCGCCTTATGTCGAGCGCCTGCTGCGCGCCGATGCGCTGGTGCTTTCCTATCCCGTCTGGAATTATGGCTTTCCAGCCATCCTGAAAGGCTTTTTCGATCGCGTGTTCTTGCCCGGCGTGTCGTTCAAATTGGTCGACGGCAAGGCGCAGCCGTCGCTGCACAACATTCGCAAGGTTGCGGCGGTGACCACCTACGGCGGCAGCCGGTTCCGCGCCCTGCTGATGGGCGATCCGCCGCGCAGGCTGATCAAGCGGATGCTGCGCGCCACCGTCAAACCGGGCGCGCCGGTGACCTACCTCGCGCACTACGCGATGAACCTGTCTACCGACGGCACGCGCAAGGCTTTCACGACCAAGGTCGCGGCCCGCATGGATGAGTTCTGATGCGCGCCTTGGTGGTCTACTGCCATCCGGTACCCGAGAGCTTTTGCGCCGCCATCCGCGACACTGCCATCGACGTGCTGATGCGACGAGGCTGGGAGGTGCGGCTGCTCGACCTCTATGCGGAGAAATTCGACCCGGTGATGGGCTGCGACGAGCGGCGCTCCTACAATGACCAGGCGCCGCAGGACCCGGCACTGAAGCCGCATTTCGAACTGCTCAACTGGGCCGAAGCGATCCTGTTCGTCTATCCGACCTGGTGGTACGGACTGCCGGCGATGCTGAAGGGCTGGCTCGACCGGGTGTGGGCGACGGACGTCGCCTTCAAGCTGCCGGCCGGCAAGGGACGGATCAAGTCGCTGATGACGCATGTAACCAAGGTCGGCGTCATCACCACCTGCGGCGCGCCGACCTGGTGGAGCGTCGTCGTCGGCCAGCCGGGACGCAAGACCCTGCTGCGCGGCATGCGGGCGCTGTGCGCGACGCGCTGCCGGACGTTTTTCCTGGCGCACTATTTGATGGATGCCTCGACGCCGGCGACAAGGGCGGCGTTTCTGGCGAAGGTGCGAGGGAAGCTGGAAAGGTTTTGAGAGGGCGACTTTCCCTTCCTTCCCCCACAAAGGGGG
>NZ_RZQA01001139.1:0-1579 GCF_004022915.1 Mesorhizobium sp. M7A.F.Ca.US.006.04.2.1 | reverse complement strand
GAAATAGGTGATGACGCCGATGTCCTCGGCCACGCACAGATCGCGCAACGGCCCGTCAAAGGATGAGCGATCGTAGAGATTGTATTCCGGCTGCAGCACCTCGTAGCGCGGCAGACTGCGCAGGCTCGCCACATCGAGTGCCGCACGCAACTGGCCGGCGTCGAGGTTAGAGCACCCGGCATAGCGAATCTTGCCCTTGGCGAGCAGCTTCTCGTAGGCGCCAAGCGTTTCCTCATAGGGCGTCGCAGGATCCGGCCAATGCGACAGATAGAGATCGATGAATTCGGTCTGCAGCCGCTTCAACGATGCGTCGACGGCCTTTTCGATGTAGGCGGCGGACAGGTCCTTGTGCCCCTGTCCCATATCCGAACCGACCTTGGTGATCACCACGACCTTGTCGCGATTGCCACGGTCTTTCATCCATTTACCGATGATGGTTTCCGATTCGCCGCCCTTGTGGCCTGGAACCCAGCGCGAATAGGCGTCCGCCGTATCGATGGCGTTGAGGCCGGCGCCGACGAAGCGGTCGAGCAGGTCGAACGAGGTTTTCTCGTCGGCAGTCCAGCCGAAGACGTTGCCGCCCAGAACCAGCGGCGCGATGGACAAGTCGGTGCGACCGAGACGACGTTTCTGCAAGGCGTATCTCCGGGATGATTGGGCGGGCAAATGGCGCCCGCGGGCTGAGGGTTGGAGCCTAACCTAGGTCTTGCCTGAACGAGGTCAAAGGCCTGGTGGCCTTTTTCCGCAGAGCCAGCTTCACAAAGGCGCGACCTGCCGCGCCACCTCTTCCAGCCAATGGTCGCGAATGCCCAGCGCCTCGAGATGCTCCAGGGTGCTCAGCACATAGTCCTCGTTGTTGCCGGACTGGCCGACCGCACCGCGCACCACGGCCGCCGCATCTGCAGCGTCGAGCGCTCCGGCATATTGCTCGTGCTGGCGGTCGACAATGTAAACCACCGCGTCGACCGTACCGCCGCCGTCGAGGCGAACCTTGAGCAGACGCTCCAGATAGACATTGGTGACCAGCTCGCGCTCGCGCAGATAGGCCATAACCTCGTCGCGCAAGTCGCCGGGGACGCGGAATGCGAGGCCGACGCAGGACCCGCCACGATCGAGGCCGAGCACCAGCCCCGGCCGCTCGCGCGTGCCGCGATGCACGAAGGAATAGACGCATAGCGAGCGCCGGTAGCCATGCAGGCGGGCACGCTGTGTTTCGACATGCGCGAATCCCGGCCGCCAGATCAGCGAGCCATAGCCAAACACCCAAAAATCGCCCATATCGCCGCGCCTGATTGCAAAAGATGCCAACACCGCACCCGGACCGGTGTTTTTTCCGCCCGTCCCGTCTAACTATTCGTCTGTCCACCTGGCGGAATCGACTACCCGTCCGCAATACCCATGCGTTAACGAGAGCCAAAGCATGACGTCAAGTGACGAACGCCAGCCGAACAAACGTCGCCGCCTGATCTGGCTTGCAGCATTCATCGTCGTGCTGTTCGCCCTCTACAGCGGCGGCTGGTTCTATCTGGCTGACCGCGTCAGGAGCGAGGCCGACAAGGCGGTTGCCACGCTCAACAAG
>NZ_RZQA01001138.1:0-1580 GCF_004022915.1 Mesorhizobium sp. M7A.F.Ca.US.006.04.2.1 | reverse complement strand
GCCTCGGTGGCGATCAGGCAAACCATGCCCCACCAAGCGGTCGAAACCACCCCGGCGCCCCCGACAGGCAGGATCTGGCCATGCGCGTGGTCACTCATAGACTTCCACCCTTTCCTCCGCGACGTGGGGTTGCGGCGTGAGCCACACGGCTAGAATCACGATCTCGCAGACTAGGCCGAACACCATCAGCCAGATCACCTGCGCCAACATGCCGAAGAACAACAGCATCATCCCGACCGAGAGCAGGAACGGCAGGATGCTGTCGCCCGGCATTTTCAGGACGACATTGGGCTCGGCATCGAGCAGGGTGACGCCGATGGTTTCCTTTCCCCGATCCAGCACCATGCCGTCCGGCGCGGCGTCGCCGACAACGGACCGCTCCTCGCTTTCCTTGAGCCGATCCTCCCAAAGCGGATAGCGAGAAGCAATCTGCGGAATGGTCGCGAAATTATAGACCGGCGGCGGCGAGGTCGTCGCCCATTCGAGAGTCGGCGCGTCCCAGGGATTGTCACCCGCCACCGCGCCAGCCCGTAGGCTCTTGGCCACATTGATTAGGAAAAGGAGAGCGCCCGCTGCGAAAACGAATGCGCCAACGCTTGAAAGTAAATTCAGCCAGCCCAGGCCCATGCCCGAGGGATAAGTATAGATGCGGCGCGGCATGCCCATCAACCCGCTGATGTGCATTGGGAAAAAGGCGGCGTTGAAGCCGATGAACATAACCCAGAAGGTCCATTTGCCGAGCCGTTCGTCCAGCATCCGGCCGCTCATCTTCGGAAACCAATAATGGATGCCGCCGATAACCGGGAAAACATTGATTCCAAGCAGAACGTAATGGAGGTGGGCGACGACGAAATAGGTGTCGGTGAGCTGCCAGTCGAGCGCAACCGATGCGGTCATGAAACCGGAGACGCCGCCGATGACGAAAAGCAGGATGAAGCCAGCGAAGAACAGGAACGGCGTCGTGAACTGCGGCTTGCCCGTCCAAATGGTTGCGATCCAGGCGAAAACGCCGATTGCGCTGGGCACCGCGATGACGAAACTGGCGGCGCTGAAAAACGCCAGCGACATCACGGGCAGCCCGGTCGCGAACATGTGATGCACCCACACGCCGAAGCCGAGGACCATCGTGGCGACGGTCGAGATTGCGACCAGCGTATAGCCGACCAGCGGTCGCCGGCAGAACACTGGCAGCGCGTCCGACACGATGCCCATGGCCGGCAGCACTAGGGCGTAAACCCATGGATGGCCGAAGATCCAGAACAGGTGCTGCCACAGCAGCGGCTGTCCGCCACCGCTCATCTCGAAGAAGTGGGTGCCGTAGCGCCGGTCGAGCCAGAGCATGGCGCAGGCAAGGCTGACTGCCGGGACCGCGAGCAGATTGGCCGCCGACGCCGTCAGCGTGCCCCAGACCAGGATGGGCAGCCGGTTGACGGACATTCCCGGCGCGCGGCAGCGCAACAGCGTAACGATGAAATTCGCCGAGCCGACCACCGTCGAGATGCCCAGGAAGATCAGGCCCAGCGCGAACACGTCCATGTTGATGCCGGGATCGTATTCAAGGCTGGTGTTGGGCACATAGG
>NZ_RZQA01001137.1:0-1584 GCF_004022915.1 Mesorhizobium sp. M7A.F.Ca.US.006.04.2.1 | reverse complement strand
GCGACATACTCAGCGAGGGTCCCGTCGCGATGCCAGTCAGCGAGGCCGAATACTCGCTGACCGATTGACAGTCCCGTGGTGCCGTAGCCGAGCGCAGTGACCACACCTGCGAGCTCATGGCCGAGGATCGATGGCGTCCGGTCACGGAAGGCTCGATCGGCCCAGGTCGAAGGCCACTCCAGTTCGGTGTTGACGAATCCCGCCGCATGAACCTCAACCACGACATCGTTTATTGCCGCCTGCGGCTCGGGCCGCTGCGCCAGCTTCATGCCGGCCGTTCCTTCAGCCTGATCCGTTGCTACGATCGCTTTCATGGGAATTATCTCCTCAGTGATTTGTTGGTTCGGGGTAAATTGCAGGCGTGGAAGGTTTTTCGACCTCTCACGCTTTTCCGTTATGCAAAGTCCAGGACATCAGCCACCGGCATGCGCGGCTTCTGCGGCCAGTTGCCGGCTCGCTCCGGTCCGACAGTCAACAGCATCACGGGCACTTCGTCTTCGGCCAGACCAAACTCGACGTGCACCGCCTCGGAGTCGAAACCGATCATCGGCGTCGAACCCAGGCCCAGCGAACGGGCCGCGTAGATGATCGCCGCGGTGCCAAAGGTCGCGGAGCGCACAGCTTCGTCGCGCTGGCGCTGGGGCTGATCGTCATACAGTCCGCGCGCGGGGATTTCCCACTCCGGCACCAGGCGTGCCGGCATGATGCCGGCTTCCACCACGGGCGCTAGACGGTCGGGGACGGTGCTGGCATCGGCCAGCCTACTGATGATGATGAATGTCACGGCCGCGTCGGTGATCGCGGGCTGGTTATTCCAGGCGATCGGACGCAGCCGCGCCTTGGCTTCGGGCGAGCGTACGGCGATGAAGCGCCAGTTCTGCAGGTGGAAGGAGGTTGGCGCGGACGTGCCGATACGCACCAGGCCGCGGATCTGGTCGTCGCTCAAGGTGGCAGCAGGGTCGTAGTACTTGGCGGCACTGCGGCTCAGGATCGTTTCGATGACGGCGTTCGTGGCGAAAGCGTTTTCGCTCTTCCCGGTCTCCCCGAAGATCTCGGCGGCTACGCGGGTTGCGGGTCCGGTGGTGGCGATGCAGTTCATTGGATGGCTCCCTTATCAAGTGATTGCGGAGCCCAATTTACGAGGACGAGTGATTATTTCGAGACTGATTCAGCTCAGTATGATGCGCGAAAGGATCAAACTGCGCCTTCGCGATCCCAGACCGTGTGCGTTACTCGCCCTTGTGCGCCAGTCGCCGCCACTCCCCCGGCGTCATCCCCATCCTTTCGGCGAAGACATGCCGGAATGCCGAAACGGATTGATACCCGACGGTCTCGGCCACGGCCTCGGCGCTGATGGCTGGCTTCTTCAACTCGTTGGCGGCCAGGCTCATGCGCAGATCAGTCAAAAAATCGAGGGCGGAGCGACCCAGCTTGTCCTGAAACTGGCGCATGAACGTAGCGCGCGACATCCCGCACAAATCGGCCAGATCGGGCAGTTTCCAAGGCCGTGCCGCATCGGCGAACATTGCCGCAATTGCTGGTGCCAGCCGCGGATGGCCAGCCAGGGCCAACAAGCCTTCGGGG
>NZ_RZQA01001136.1:0-1584 GCF_004022915.1 Mesorhizobium sp. M7A.F.Ca.US.006.04.2.1 | reverse complement strand
CCACCGAGTGGTGGCCCTTTTCCGCCAGCGCGTTGCCTATGGTGCCGGCGAAGGGTTTCAACGGCACACGCGCATTCTTGCCGAACAGCGCCGGCTCGAGCGAGGCAGCGTCGTATTTCCAGATGTTCAGCGCCGGCTCCTTGAAGTCGTCGGCGAGCAGCCCAAAGCCCGGAATGTTGGCCGTCCAGCCGAAGCCGGACGGCTTGAACATCTCGATCGTCACCTTCAGCGCGTCACCCGGCTCGGCGCCCTCGACGAAGATCGGCCCGGTCACCGGATTGACGGTGGCGAAGTCGAGCTTGGCGACGTCGGCGACCGTGCTGCCGGCCTGCAACTGGCCGCCGGAGGAATCGAGGCACTGGAACTCGATCGTCGAGCCGGGCGCCACCCGCTCGGCCGGGGCAAACGAATTGTCCCAGCCGAAATGATGTTGGCGCCCATGGATGGTGTAGTCGCAGTTATTGCACATCTTTTACGTACACATTGTCGTAGTTGATCGGGATATGAACCGGGTCGACATAGAGGTTGTCGGCGCCGCCCATGCGCGCCGATTTCATGGTGAAGCGCTGCTCGTTGAAGACCGGCGCCCAGGGCGCGTCTTCCATCACCTTGTCGTAGATGGCGCTCCACATCTTGTCGCGTTCGCCTGATTTAGCCGGGTCGACCACCGAGTCGGCCTCGGCCGCCTTGGCGTCGAGATCCTTGTTGCAATACCACGACCAGTTCCAGCCGCCGGGCACCGCACCGGCGCAGCCGAGGATCGGGCCGTAGAAGTTCGACGGATCCGGGAAGTCGGCGATCCAGGCCATGCCGCCGGACCAGATCATCGGTGCGCCGGCCTTGTCGCCGCCGGCGGCAATCACGTTTGCCTGCGCCAGCGACTGGATGCTGGCCTTGATGCCGATCGCCGCCAGATCCTGCTGGATCGCCTGGGCGATGCGCGGGTTGGGATCGGTGTTCATGGCAAACAGCTGTGTCTCGAAGCCGTCGGGGTGGCCAGCCTCTGCGAGCAGCGCCTTGGCCTTGGCGACGTCATAGGGATAGCCCTTGTATTCCTTGTCGTAGCCCGGCATCGACGGCGGCAGCGGCTGGTTGGCCGGCACGGCGCGGCCGTTGATGATCTGGATGACGCGCGCCTTGTTGATCGCCATGTTGACTGCCTGGCGCACCTTAACATTGTCGAACGGCGCCATGGTGGTGTTCATGGTGACATAGCCGGTGTGCAGCTGGCCGCCTTCGACGACGCGTGCCTTCTGCTCGGGATCGGCCATCACCTCCTGGAATTTTGCTGGCGGAATGCCGTCGCCGGGGACGTCGATCTCGCCCTTCTGCAGGCGCAGCAGCGCCACGATCGGCTCCTGGCCGATCTCGAAGGTGATCTTGTCCAGATGCGGCAGGCCCTTGTGCCAGTAGTCCGCATTGCGCTCGAAGACGATGCGCTGGCCGAGCGTCCACTCGGCGAGCTTGAAGGCGCCGGTGCCGACCGGATGCTTGCCGAAATCGGCGCCGTATTTCTCGAGCTGTTGCTTCGGCGCGACATGGGCGAAGTTGATGGCCATCACATGCAGGAAGGTGGCGTCGGGG
>NZ_RZQA01001135.1:0-1592 GCF_004022915.1 Mesorhizobium sp. M7A.F.Ca.US.006.04.2.1 | reverse complement strand
GCCCAGTTCCGAAATCGGCGTGTCGATGACGCGGTCAGCGCCGTAACGTTCGACCAGGTCGCCGGTGACCTGGAAGGCGCCGCCATAGACGCCGATATCCTCGCCCATCAGGAAAACGCGTTCGTCCATGTCCATGGCGATCGCCATGGCTTCCTGGATCGCCTGGGCGTAGCTCAGTTCACGCACCATCGCGTCCATCACGCCTGCTCCGTATACACGTAATTGCCGGTCTCGCTGATATCGGGCGATGGGCTCGCCTTGGCGAACTCGATGCCCTCGGCGATCTCTTGCGCCACGGCATCGCGAATGGCCTCGATGCCCTTGTCGTCGATGAAGCCGAATTCCCTGAGCTCGCTTTCGAACAGGGTGATCGGATCGCGGTTCGACATCCAGTCCTCGATCTCTTCCTTGGTGCGATAGCGGTTGCGGTCGCTCTTGGAATGGCCGCGATGGCGGTAGGTCTTGGACTCGATCAGCGTCGGCCCCTCGCCGGCGCGGGCTCGGGCAACAGCCTGATGAGACGCCTCGGCGACCTCGGAGAAGATGTTGCCGTTGACGATGACGCCCGGCATCGAATAGGCGGCGGCGCGCTCGGCGATGTTCTTGACCGCGGTCGAGCGGGCTGTCGATGTCGACATGCCGTAGCCATTGTTCTCGCAGACGAAAATGACAGGCAGCTTCCAGACCGCCGCCATGTTGAGCGCCTCGTGGAAAGCGCCTTCATTGTTGGCGCCATCGCCGAAGAAGGAGACCACGACCTTGCCGGTCTTCATCATCTTGGAGGACAATGCCGCCCCGACGGCGATCGGAATACCGCCACCGACGATGCCATTGGCGCCGAGATTGCCCTTGCCGACATCGGCGATGTGCATCGAGCCGCCACGGCCCTTGCAATAGCCTGTGGTCTTGCCGAAGAACTCGGCGAACATGCGCTTGACCTCGGCGCCCTTGGCAATGCAGTGGCCGTGACCGCGATGCGTCGAGGTGATCTGGTCATCCTCGGCAAGCGGCATGCAGATGCCCATGGCGCTGGCTTCCTGGCCGATCGACAAATGCATGGTGCCATGGATGAGGCCGCGCGTGTAGCACTCCTCCGCGCCCTCTTCGAAGCGGCGGATCAGGTACATCTTGTGGAGCACCTGCTTGAGCTGCTCGGCGCTGTACTGGCGGTAGACGAAGGGCAGATTGGCGCGACTGTCAGTGACGGCTTTGCTGGCTGTGGCCATGATCACGCTCCCACGGTCCCATAGACGAGCTTGTCCTGGCGAGCGCGCAGTTCGGCGATCTTGGAGCCCGCCGCGGGCGCTGCATTCGCATAGGTTATGAGTTCGCCCTTCTTGATCGGCGCGGTGACCGAGCCGCCCTGCAGCAGGCCGCAGGGAACGGCCTTGGCGGCGCGCGCCTCAGGCGTCGTCATGATCCAGGCGCGGTAGCAATATTCGCCGATCGCATCGAGCTTCTCGCCGGGCTTCATGTCCTTCTTGGCCACGGCGGCGACTTCGGCCACCGGCTTGGCCAGCGGCACCATGTCGGCCTTGCCGTAGAGCACGACGCGCGCGCAGGTCAGCGGCACCTCGAGCGAGGTCAGGTGA
>NZ_RZQA01001134.1:0-1593 GCF_004022915.1 Mesorhizobium sp. M7A.F.Ca.US.006.04.2.1 | reverse complement strand
TGCCGCCATGACGCTGCCGGGTACGCCGAAGCGGACGGCGTGACCGAGAAGGTCACCCATTGCCCGACGCGGCGTGTCGACGAGTGCCTTGCCGGCGCCGTCCGGTGCGAGCCAGGTGCGGTGCGCGCCGGTCAGATGTCCATCGAGGTCGGTGACAGCGGCGATCATCGCCGGCACGGTCTTGGTCGGTCCAGGATCGTCTGGCCGGTAGTAGCAGTGTGGATGGAACTGCAAGGCCGCGGTTCCGTGCAAAGTCGTAATGCCGCGTCCACGCAAATATGTTTCCACGAGGGTGCCGATAATGGGCTTCGACATGGCGACCAGTCGGCGAGCCGCTTCCGGAGATCCAATAGGGACCTGCGCGATCGGCTCGGCCGGTCGGGGTTGCATGGCATCTGGCATAGCGAGAAACACGCGCGCCTCGTCGGCGACGTCCCGGAAATTGACCAGTCCGAGGGATTCGCGGATGACATCGAGCAGATCTCCATGCTCGCCGGTGGCGGCGTCGGTCCATTTGCCTGGCGGTCCCTTCGGGGATGGCTGCAGACGCACGAACATCGAGCGGCCCGGCGCATTGCGGACGTCGCCGACGGTCCAATAGTTGCCCTGGCGACGGCCATTGGAGAGGTAGTGGCGGCACACCGCCTCGGCATGTTCGCCGAGGCGGTGTGCGAGGTCGGATGCAGCGTGAAGCGCAATCATGCAGCCTCCCGCTCACTGACCTGATCGATTGGGAAGCGGTCGAGCACGCGCTCCAGCACGGCGAGTCCGCCAGCGTCGATCGGCACGAACATCCTGAGCTTCCACGAAATGATCTCGTGGAAGAGACCGTAGGCGGTGAGGCGCTCGGGCATCGTGTCGGTGAACCCAGACAATTCGATGCGCCATGCGCCCATGACGCGGCTGCGGCGAAGCTGGAGATCCTCGGCAAGATCGAGGATGCTCCGGCCGTCCATCAGAGCCGCAAAAGCCTGCTCCGGCGATAGCGCAACTACGTTCGGCGCAGAGGCGTTGGCGGCCCATGCCGGCGAGACGCGGCGGCCGATGATGCGCTCGCCCTCGTCGGTCTGAAGTCGATAAACCCGGGTCGACTCGTTGGGCAGACGCTTCCAGATCGGCAGCAGCAAGCCGGTGACCATGTGCAAGACCGAGTCCGAAAACTCCGGCACCCCGGCGAGTTCGGCCGTCCAGGCAGTTGTGAACGCCTCGCGATCGGCCTCGATCCAGCGTGTTTCGCCCATGGCCTTGAGCGGCATGTTCTGGCCTTCCATCGGCCGGATCAGGCGGACACGTCGCTCGACCTCGCCATCGTCGAGCATGACGCTGGTGGTCGGGATCTGCACGGCGGCGCGGCCCGATTGTTCGTTGATGAGCAGTACGGCACGCGGATCGCGGAGATGATCGATCGCCGCATCGAGCGTGACGGGCCGATTGCGCTTGCGTTGGGTGATCGTGAGCAGGCGGCTTTCGGCGCCGGTGCGCGGATGGGTGTAGATCACCTGCCGATCGGTGACGACGAAGTTTTCGGCCTGCAGCGTCTCCAGCCCGGCATCGTAGGTGCCTGACGCGATCGCGCCCTCGATGCGCGCCGCC
>NZ_RZQA01001133.1:0-1596 GCF_004022915.1 Mesorhizobium sp. M7A.F.Ca.US.006.04.2.1 | reverse complement strand
CCTCAAGGGGATTCGAGCCGATGGCGGCGTCTCCCTGGACGAGACCTTCCTGCCACCGACCTTGGTTACGGGCGCCGTGGCCTGGTACCGGCAATTGCTGCTGGAAGTTGTCACCGGCCTCGACCAGATCGCCGAGGCGCATGGCAAGATGGTCATGGGCGGACCTGGGCGCAGCGTCGAAGATTTGCTGATGCTCAATCTCGCCAATGCGGCACGTCCGCGGCTGGCCCACATGCTGGCTCAGGATGTGTTCCATCCAGCCGAGCTTTACCTGGAACTTGCCGGTCTCGCCGGTTCGATGGCGACCTACGGATCGAGCGCGCGGCGGCTGGGCGAGTTGCCCGCCTACGATCACATGGCGCCTGGCCCCGCCTATTCGGCGCTGGCGGATGCGCTGCGCTCGCTCATCCTCAGCCTGCGTTACATCGAGCCGAAATCGCGTGCGCTGCCTGTCATGCGGCATTCGACCAATGTCTGGAAGATCCGTATCGACAATCCGAAGCTGCTGGTGGCCAGCCGGATCGTCATCCGGGTCGGTTCGGAGTTGTCGGAAGACGCGCTGCGCAAGATATTCGTCAATCAGGCAACCGTCGGCTCGGCCGACCAGTTCGAGGGCCTGTGGAAATCGCGCTTGCCCGGCATTCCGCTGAAACCGCTTCATTCCCAGCCGCGCGAGATTCCTTACGATGGCGATCGGTTATGTCTGGAACTGGACCAGAAAAGTGAGCACTGGGCGTCGCTGCTCGACGCTCCCGGCTTCGTCATCGGCGTTTCGGGCGTGTTGCCAAGCGAGCCGCAGGTGGACTGCTATTCGGTGAACAGGTGAGATCATGAGCCGCGATGATCCGTTCGGACTGTCGGAGGATCGCGAACGCACCCGCATTCGATTGACCGGCGCGCCGATGCCGCGGCCGATGGCGCCACCTTTGCCGAGCGCGTCGGTAAAGCGCTCCCGCACCCATCCGAACGCACTCGTCAACGCATTTGCGCCCTTGCTCGAATTCGGTCCCGAGCTTGAAAGTGCGCTGCCGCCGGACAATCCGGAAGCATTGCGTACCCGATTGCTCGAAGAACTGGTCCGGGCACGCGACACGGCTATGTCGGTCGGATCCTCAATGGAGCGCGCCGACCAGGCGGCCTGGGTGGTGGCGGCGTTGCTCGACGATCTGGCCCTGAACACGCCATGGGGCGGCGCCAGCGCCTGGCCGCGGCAGCCGCTTGTGGTCATGCTGCGCGGCGATGTCGATGCCGGCACGCAGTTCTTCACCCGTCTCGACGAACTCGAGCGCCATCCCAACCGTGATCGCGAATTGCTGGAACTGCAGTATCAATGCATGGCGCTTGGCTTTCGTGGCAAATATCGCGTGTCGGCCCGATCCGGCGACCGCTCGCTCAATGCCGTTCGCGTGGCGGCGGCACGCTTCCTACGCGATGCCGACGCCGAAGGCGCGCCACTGTCGCCAAACTGGAAAGGCGTGATCGCATCTGACGAGCCGCAGCGCTTCATCGTTCCGATCTGGGTCATGGCGCTCGGTGCGGCGGTTGCAGCCCTGACAAACCATGTCGGGCTCTCCATGGCACTGAGGAGCCCAGCGG
>NZ_RZQA01001132.1:0-1596 GCF_004022915.1 Mesorhizobium sp. M7A.F.Ca.US.006.04.2.1 | reverse complement strand
ATTATTGCGTTGCGTCGCTCCATTTGCGGCTCCTTCCATCGCCGAACAGCCCATGACGGAAATAGTTCCACAGGCAAGCGCCCTCAGTGAGGACCGGGTCTGGCGCTTGCCGGCCTGGCCTCCAGCGGTGGGGCGATCCGGGATTGGCGGGATTGGATTGAACCAGCGACGTTCCCATCCCGGCAGCGGGGAACAATCAACGAGCGGCGAGGTTTGGTAGTCGCACTTGCGAGGTTCTGCCATGAAACCTGCCGTTACCGATCATGTCGAAATCAAGAAATACGACCACCCGACGGGCGGCTGGGGATCCCTGTCTTCCTTGATCCGTAAAGCCTATGGCGAAGGCCTTCTGATGTCTGGGATATGGAGCACTCTGCTCAAGCAGAACAAGGCAGACGGCTATATGTGCGTTTCATGCTCATGGGCCAAGCCGGCAGAGCCGCGGCCTTTCGAGTTTTGCGAAAATGGCGCCAAGGCCACGCTGTGGGATCAGACGAAGCTGCGCTGCGGCCCCGATTTCTTTGCACGACATTCCGTCACCGAACTGCTCGATTGGCCGGATTGCGAGCTGGAAAAGCAGGGCCGACTGACCGATCCGTTGCGCTACAATGCCGTCACCGACCGCTACGAGCCGGTGTCCTGGAATGAAGCCTTCGCCGAGATCGGCATGGAACTTCGGCGCCTCGATCCGAAATCGGTGGTTTTCTATACGTCCGGCCGGGCCTCTTTGGAGGCTTCCTTCATGTATCAGCTGTTCGCGCGCATCTACGGTTCGTCGAACCTGCCCGATTCTTCCAACATGTGTCACGAATCGACCTCGGTCGGGCTTCCCAGATCAATCGGCTCGCCGGTTGGAACCGTACAACTCGAAGACTTTTCGCAATGCGACATGATGTTCTTCTTCGGCCACAACACCGGGGTGACGGCGCCGCGGCTGTTGCACCCGCTGCAGGAGGCCCGTGAACGCAATGTGCCGGTGTTCACCTTCAACCCCTTGCCGGAGCGAGGGCTCAAGCGCTTCAAGAACCCGCAGAATCCCGTTGACATGCTGTCGCCGGGGCCCGGCACGAAAATGTCCAGCGACTTCTTCCAGGTCCGCGGCGGCGGCGATATCGCCGCCATGACCGGCATCGCCAAGGCTGTGCTCGCGCTCGACGATGCGGCCCGCGAGCAGGGAAGCTCGCGTATCCTCGATATCGGGTTTATCGCGGAACATACGCATGGTTTCGCCGAATTCGAGGCCTATCTGCGCGCTGCCGCGTGGGATGACATCGTCGCCCGGTCGGGCATTGCGCGACCGGATCTGGAGCATGTCGCCGAAGTCTACAGCCGGTCCAATGCGGTGATCGGCAACTATGGCATGGGTCTGACACAGCACAGGCATGGCACCGAAAACGTGCAGATGTTGTGCAATCTGCTGCTGATGCGGGGCAATATGGGAAAACCCGGCGCCGGCATTTCGCCCCTGCGGGGTCATTCCAACGTCCAGGGCCAGCGCACCGTCGGCATATCCGAAAAACCTGAACTCGTTCCGCTCGACAAATTCGCCGAGTTCTATGCATTCGAGCCCCCGCGCGAGAAGGGCCTCGATACGGT
>NZ_RZQA01001131.1:0-1599 GCF_004022915.1 Mesorhizobium sp. M7A.F.Ca.US.006.04.2.1 | reverse complement strand
GATGGCGATAGCGAGCGAGCATGAGCGCGCACGACAGGTTGACGAGCATCGCGCCAGCCGCCGTGAGCGTTAGCGGAACGGGAGCTGGCGGAATTGGAATGTTGAATTTCTCCCAGGCTGTCCAAAGGGTCGCCAATGCGGGGATCAGAAGTATCCCGGCCAGCGCCATTCCGAGCCGCGCTCGATTGCGGACGGTCCAGCCCAACGCGACCATGATCAGGAGATTGACGGATGCGTCCTCCAGAAAATCGATGCTGTCCGCGAACAGCGATACCGATCCGATCCAAACGGCTACGGCAAATTCGATCCCGAAATAGGCCAGGTTCAGGATGGCCACCATCCGCACCGCTTTGTTCAGCGTCCCGGTCATAGTTTGCCCATCGATCAGCTGCCGTTGGCACAAAGCATATAGCGATTCTATGCCCTGCGGGCGCGAGGACCAGAACCTTGTCGCCGATGCGAGACACTGTCGATCGAGCGGTCGCCTTGACATCGCCGCGCTTCCTGTTCCAACTTGGCGCCATGTTCGTTTTCGCGCCTGCCAACACCAAGCGACGTCGCCCTGCACAGTGCGGAGCGGCAAGCTGACTGCGCGACGACAAAGACCGGCAGGATAGACCCGGTTCTTTCGTTTCCAGCCCCGCCCGCGAAACCGCCGGCGGGATTTTTCATGTCTGGAGCAGTTTGATGACCAACAATTCTTCCATCCGGCTTCGGCCGGCCGCGCCCGCTGACGCCGCCGCGATCCGGGATATCGTGCGCGCCGCCTATGCCAAATGGGTAGCGGTGATCGGCCGCGAGCCTCTGCCGATGCGCGCCGACTACGAGAAGGCTGTTGCCGAGCATCCGTTCGATCTCGCCGTCGAGGATGATCGGATCGTGGGAATGATTGAAACCATGCTGGCCGAGGATCACCTGTGGATCGAGAATGTCTGTGTCGCACCGGATGCGCAGGGCAGGGGGATTGGCCGGCTGTTGCTGGAGTGGGCCGAGCGCAAGGCGATCGAGTCGGGCCGCGACGAGCTTCGCCTGCTGACCAATGGCGCGTTCGAGGCGAACGTATCGCTCTACAAGAGGCAGGGCTATATCGTGGATCGGGACGAGCCGTTCATGGGCGGCATGACGGTCTATATGAGCAAGAGGCTAGCGGGATCACCGGCGATCTGAGGAAGGATTTCGATAATGGCTGCCAAGGTCAGGCTTAAGCAACTCCCGGGGTCTTACGCGGTTTCCCGGCTGGCGGCGGGCGAAACCATTCCCGGTTGGGCGGACGGACCAGGCTTCGTCAGCATCACAAGGACCGACGACGAGCTTTCGATCGTTTGCCTGCAGGACCGCGTGCCGCATGCCGTCAAGCAGGATATCGACTGGGTGGCCTTCAAGCTCCTGGGCCCGTTCGCCTTCGACGAAACCGGTATCGTGCTGTCGGTCATCAGGCCGTTGTCGGAAAACGGGTTGGGCATCTTCGTGGTGTCCACTTTCGATGGCGACCATCTCCTGGTGAAAGCCACGGATCAGGCCGCGGCGAGGCGGTTTCTGGTCGAGGCCGGGCATACCTTGCTGTAGTCCATCCTCACCAAACCGGTTGCTGCCCAACCG
>NZ_RZQA01001130.1:0-1602 GCF_004022915.1 Mesorhizobium sp. M7A.F.Ca.US.006.04.2.1 | reverse complement strand
GCATATCGACGTCCCCGCCGATAACACCGGTTTCATAACTGCGCTCGATGCGGCCGGCTTTGCGCCGACCTTCACCACCACGCGCATGTACAAGGGGCCTGCCCCGGAACTGGACCTGCAAAGGGTGTTCGGCGTAACGACCCTGGAACTGGGCTAGATCGGGCGAACCGCTGAACGGCTCCGCCAGGCGATCCGCGGCTCTCTCAGGCGGCGGCAGTGCGCCGTCCCGGCACCGGATTGCCGGGCGGTTCGTGGCCGAGCGGCGTCACCAGCGTCAGGTCGGGATAGCCGTTCTCGATCAGTTTGACGGCAGCTTGCGTCACCTCGTCGTCGGCCTCCAGCATGGAGAGAAAAACCTCGGTGGCGTCGCCGGTCAGACGGCCGATGCCCTGCGCGTCGGCTGGTCCGCATTCGACCACGACCAGATCATAAGCCGTTGTCAGCGATTGCATGATGATCGGCAGCCGGTCGGCGGCGCGCATGGCGCGGACCGGATCGGCGGTTCCGACCGGAATGACGTGACAGTCCGAGTAGAGATCGGCATGGATGACGTCACTGAACTGCGCTTCCGAAGCGAGCAGGTTGGTGATGCCGGGAAAAAGTCCGCTGTCCAGCATCGGCCGCGAGGCGGCCCCCGACGCGGTGAGGTCCAGCAACAGCACGCGCAGCCCGGCGTCGGCGACTTCGCGCGCCACCAGGATCGCCGATGCAGCCGCCTCGTCGCCTTCCGGCGAGACGAATATGGCGCGCGCCGCACCGCTGGCGATCAGCTTTTCGGCAGCCCTTTCGATATCGATCTCGCCCAGGGTGGAACGCGCCGGTTCGGGCTCGACAACCGTTTGCTCTGTCGCCGCCGTAGCGGGCATTGCGACCACATCCGGCGCCTCGGCCATGGCCGGCATCGCAGCGGCAAAAGGCTCCGCATCGGCTTCATGCGCAGGTTCAGGCAGTTCCTGGTGAATGACGGCTTCCTGGAAGACGGCAGTCTCGGGGCGGAAAAATGGCTTGGCGGCCGGCGTCTGCGCCACATGGGGCATCGCCACCTCATCGATCCGTTCGAAACGGGAACCGCTCGCCGGCCGCATCGCGCGGCCTGAGAACAGCTCCCGCAGAAGCGTCACGATGGCCATGATCAGCAGCGATGCGGCGAAAGCCGCGCCGACGATGGGCCCCACCTTCGGAAAATAGGCCTCGGAGGGAACCGACGCCTTCGAGGCGATCCGGGCGTCGACCGGCAGATAGTTGCGGTCCTGGCGCGAAGCGGCTTCGCGGTAGTTGGTCAGGTAGAGTTCGAGCTGCTGTCGCTTGGCGGTCGCGTCGCGCTGCAGTGCGTCGAGGTCGACCTGTTGTTCGCCGGCCTGCGCCGAAGCGGCTTTCAATGTGTTGACGTCGGCGACGAGCTGGTTCTCGCGGGCCTTTGCCGTCTCGGCCTGCATCAACAGGCCTTTCATGATCTTCTGGGCCTCGCTGCGGATCTGCGCGTCGAGATCGGACAGTTGCGATTTCAGCGCGCGAATGCGCGGATGATTTCCAAGCAGCGTCGTCGACAGATCGGCGATGTTGGAGCGCAATTCGACCTGTCGCTCACGCAAGCGCTGGATC
>NZ_RZQA01000112.1:0-10610 GCF_004022915.1 Mesorhizobium sp. M7A.F.Ca.US.006.04.2.1 | reverse complement strand
GATCATCATCCTCATGGTCGGCGAAAGCCCGGTGCGTGTGTTCATGACACTGTTGCGCGGCGCCTTCGGCGATCAGGAGAAGATTGCCGGGACCTTGCTGCAGACGACGCCGATCCTGATCTGCGGTGTCGCGGCCTGCATCGGCTTGCGCGGCGGCATGTTCAACGTCGGCATCGAGGGCCAGCTGTTCCTCGGCGGCTTCGCCGCCGCCTGGGTCGGCTTTGCCATGCCCCTGCCCGCGGGCATCCACACACTGGCAGCACTGGCGCTGGCGGTCGTGGCGGGCGCGGCCTGGGTCGCCATCCCCGCCTATTTCCGCGCCCGCTACAACACCAACGAGGTCGTCTCGACGATCCTGTCGAACTACGTGGCGGTGCTGCTCACATCCTACTTCACCATCTTCCTGTTCAAGCGGCCGGGCGGCTGGTCGGAGACGCCGCCGATCCTGGCGACATCCTATCTGCCGGAGATCTTCGCCTTCTCGCGGTTGAACTGGGGCCTGGTCATTGGCCTGGTGCTGGCGGTCGGCGCGGCCCTTGTCTTCCGCTACACCAAATGGGGTTACGGCGTCACGATGGTCGGCTCGGCGCCGAAATTCGCCGAATATGGCGGCGTCAACGTGAAACGGCAGGGTTTCCTGGTCCTGCTGCTTTCAGGGGCCGTCGGCGGGCTGGCCGGCGGCGTCGAGACGCTCGGCGTCCATCACCGCTTCATGGAAGGATTTGCCCCCGGTTTCGGCTTCGACGGGCTGATCGCCGCCCTGCTCGCCAATGGCTCGCCGGTCGCCACCATCTTCACCGCACTGTTCTTCGGTGCCCTGCGCAACGGATCGCTGCTGCTCGAGGTCGACACCAGCGCGTCGCGCGAAATCATCACCGTGATCCAGGCGCTGATCATCCTCAGCGTGTCGGCCCAGGTGCTGGTGAGAAAGCGCGGCGACAGCCAGGCAGGGGAGCGGCGATGGAAATTCTAGACAAGCTCATCAACGTCGCGCTGATCGCTGCGACGCTTCGCACCACCGCGCCCATCCTTCTGGTCGCGCTTGGCGGCTCGTTCACCACCAAGGCCGGCATCTTCAACATCGGCCTCGAGGGGCAGATGCTGGTCGGCGCCTTCTTCGCCGTCCTCGGTTCGATCTGGACCGGTTCCGCACTGGCGGGCGTCGCCTGCGGCGTTGCGGCGGCGCTCGTCTTCGCCCTGGTTTTTGCTGTCCTGGTGGTGAGCTTCAAGGCCAATGAAGTTGTCGTCGGGCTGGCGCTCAACATCCTGGCCGGCGGCATGACGATCTCGCTGATGAAAGCGATCTTCGGCACGCGCGGTTCGATCGTCGGTCACGGCATCGTCGGCCTGCCGAAAGTCCAGCTGCCCGGCGCCCGCGACCTTCTCGGCTCCTGGGCGCCGCTGATCTCCGGTTTCACGCCGCTCGTCTATGCCGCCTTCATCGCCGTGCCGCTGCTGGTCGTCTGCTACAACCGGACGCGGCTCGGCCTCTATATCCGCGTCGTCGGCGAAAAGCCGGAAGCCGCCGAGGCGCTTGGCATCTCGATCACCCGCGTCCGCTACATCGCATCCCTGCTGTGCGGATTGCTGGCGGGCCTCGCCGGCGCGCATCTGTCCCTCGGCTACATCACCATGTTCACCGAAAACATGTCGTCGGGCCGTGGTTTCATGGCGGTGGCGATCCTGATCTTTTCCAACGGCGATCCGCTGAAGGTGCTGGCCGGCTGCCTGCTGTTCGGCTTCGCCGATGCCTTTTCGTTGCGCCTGCAGACGTTTGGCTATCCGTCCTACCTGGTTCTCACCGTCCCCTATGTCGTCGCGCTGATCGCATTGTTCGCGCTGTCCTACCGGGCGCGCCCGAGGATCATCGCGGAGACGCTGGAATCGATGCGGAAACTGCTGTCGGTAGACAGGAACACCGAACCCGGCGGCAAAAATCCCCAGTGAAGGAAGCCTTTATGGAACGCATAATCCTCGACGTGGATTCAGCCGGCGACGATATTCTCGCCGTGCTGTTTGCAGCGGTCAATCCCAAACTCCGGCTCGAGGGTGTCACCACCGTGACCGGTGCGGCCGGCCCGATCGAACAGGTCACCAACGTCGTCCTCAACACGCTGACGCTCGCCGGGCGTAACGATATCCCGGTTCACGCCGGCGCGTGGCGGCCGATCGTCGGCAACGCCAAGGCCGACATGGAGGCGCCGGTGCATTTCGAAAAACGGCTTGTCGCCCGTTTCGGCGATCGCCTGAAGAAGTTCAACCCGCCGGCGCCGACGCCGGTGCGGCAGGCCACGTCGGGACATGCGGTCGATTTCATCATCGAGACGGTCATGGCCAATCCGGGCGAGATCACGCTGGTGACGACCGGCCCGCTGACCAACACGGCGATGGCGCTGTTGCAGGAGCCGGGACTGACCGGTGCACTCAAGCGGCTGATCGTGCTCGGCGGCAATTTCCAGACGCCGGGCAACATCACACCCCTGTCGGAGTACAACATCTGGGCCGATCCGGAGGCTTCGCGCATCGTGCTCAACGCCGATGTCGAGAAGATCCTCGTCCCCCTCGACATCTGCGAGGACAACCGCGTCGCCGACTCGATGCTGACGCGCGACGACATCGCCGACATGCAGGCCGTCGCCAGGGACAATCCCGTCCTTGAGATGATCGCCGACAGCTTCCCGATCTACATCGACATCTGGCGCGAATTCTTCGACCTCGTCGGGTTCCCGATGGATGACGTGATCACCGTGGCGCTGGCTTTCGATCCCGGCCTGGCGACGATGACCGAGCCGCTGTTCGCCGACGTCGTGCTCGACGGCAGGCTGGCGCGCGGCCAGACCGTCGCCTATCGCGGCCGGCAACTGCTGCCCGGCGGCGGGCCCAAGACCACCCGCATCTGCACCGGCCTGGACGGCCGGCGTTTCCTCGACGGCTTCAAGAAAACCATAGCGCGCTACGAGCGGGCGGCGTGAAAGACGACATGATGACCAAGCCAACTCCTATCCTGTTCGACTGCGACCCCGGCCACGACGACGCCATTGCGCTGGTCATGGCGCATCGCTCGCCGGCCATCGAACTCATCGGCGTCACCACGACCTGCGGCAATGCGGAAGTCGAGAAGACGACCGCCAATGCCTTGCGCATCCTGGAGTATATCGGCGCCGGCGACGTGCCTGTCGCGCAGGGCTGTCACCGCCCGCTGGCGCGCCCGCTGGTGCTCGGCACCGCCGATGGCCCGAGCGGGCTCGAGGGCTCGCCCTACCTGCCGCAGGCGACGATCAAGCCGGTTGACCGGCATGCCGTCGATTTCCTGGCCGACAGGCTGCGCGCCGCGCCCGAACCGATCCTGGTCGTCGCCACCGGCCCGCTCAGCAATATCGGCCTGATGATCCTCAAGCATCGCGACGTGCTGCCCAAGATCAAGGAGCTGATCTGGATGGGCGGCGTGTTCTACCGCAAGAGCGAGATCATCACGCCGACCGAATTCAACGCGTTCTGCGATCCCGAAGCGCTGAAGATCGTGCTGGACAGCGGCGTGCCGATCCTGATGGTCGGCCTCGACGTCACCATGCAGGTGCTGATCGAGGCGCCGCAATATGCCGAACTCGCCACCATCGACACGCCGCTCGGCCGGCTCGTCAACGACTGGCTGCTGTTCTACGAGAAGCTGCACCGCAACTCGATGGGCGTCGGCGGCGCCATGCACGATCCGCTGGCGCTGGCGCTGGCCATCGACCCGACATTGGTGCGCACGCGCCCTGCCCATATCGGAGTCGATCTGTCCGGCACCTACGCCTTCGGCGCGACCATCGCCGACTACTGGGGCGAGCGCGGTGAAAAGGACAATGCCCGCATCGCCCATGAGGTCGACGCGGACCGCTTCTTCAAGCTGATGTTCGATCTCCTGCGGGACTGAACATCCAACGGACTGAGGGTTAGCGGAACAGATATTTCGAGACTTCCGGGTTGCCGCGACGCCACATCACATTGTCCAGGAAGTAGTGGTGCACGTTGATGAATATCCACGCGATGAAGAGGAAAAGCGACGAGCCGAGCACCTGTTTGTCGTAGGGAACCAGGGCACTCAGCGCCATCGGCACGAGCCAGAAACCGAGAGCACCGAGAATTGTGCCAGCGATGATGAATATCAGCACCCGCAGCCTGTACATCGGCCCAAGAATGGACAGCACCCTGAATTCCGGATCCTTGACGGCATCCACGCGGTCGCGCTCGACGTTGGTCTGGTAACGCCAGACCACCGCCAAATACTGCAACGAATGGAGCGCCGGTACCACGAGCAGCCAAAGCGGGTTCAATCTCACGAACAGAATCCAGGCATAGAGGGTCGTGACGTAAGCGACGACACCGTTATACGGCAGAGCGCCGCCATGTTTGCGCCAGCGATTGACGAACATCACGGCGGTGGCCGCCGAGGAGGCAGCGGCGACCGCGAGCGCGATGTTGAGGAGCCAGGGCGGGACAGCGAATGTGTAGTAGTCCAGGCCCCAGAACTGCCTTTCGGTGATCACCGCGTTTGTCTGGAGCCAGGCGAACAGCCACACGGCATATCCGTTGAACAGCAGCGCTTTCTTGTCCTGATCGCTGAAGAATTTGCGCTTCAGCACCGCGTCCACCATCAGCATGCCATAGCCTTGCTTGACGTAGTGCCAGCCGACGAAAAAGCCCATCGCGTTGGTGGCATATCCCAGCAGGCGGGCGTTGCCGGTTACGGAGCCATAGGCGAAGAAAGCGACCATGATCATTGGGACGGCAATGCCCGCGATGATGTAGCGGATCTGGAGATTCCTGTCATATCCGTCGCCGCGCACCTTGCGCCCGAAATCGCGATAGAAAATCTGATACGAGTGGGCAAAATGTGGATGGTTTATCAGATTGGCGAGCAAGAGCATTACCGCCGCCACAACGCCCTCGTATCTAAGAGGCACAAAGAACAGGATCGGCAGGATCAGGAACGCGCTCCCGCCGAGCATGAAAAAATCGATGAACGGACCGAACAGATATTTCTGTGGAGGCGCCGCGACCGAGACCGGAGCATCCGCCGAAAGGTGAAGTGCCATGCTGCCTTCTCCCTGTGATTGTTTATCTAGCCATCAACCTGATAGGAATTTTTTCTTGACTCCCTGCACTCAGCTATGGTACATTTTTGTCCATGGTGCTGATTTGCGCCAGTGACCCGCCGCACAGGCGGGTTTTTCGTTTGTTCCGTCAGCCAACGCGCCGGCGAAGGCTTCGGGGAAGTGTCGATCGCAGCGCGTTCAGCCGCGCGAACTGTCGAGGTCAGTTGAGCTGATTGAGGATCCCAGAACTGCTCGCCAGGATCAAGCTCTTGTAGATCAGGAACGCCAGCGTACAGATCGCGGCCAGCGAGGTCGGCACGCCGAACGGCACCACCCCCTTGCGGTCCAGATGCTGGACGATGAGCCGAAAAGCGCCCGCCGGCAGCAGGAATGGGTTTTTCACGATCGCGGCAGTGGCCAAGGCGAAAACCAGGAGCAGCACCGAAAACACCGCGAGACCGCTGCCGCTGATCAGGAAGGGCACGACTGCTATCAGCTTGACATCGCCGGCGCCGATCTTGCGCAAGGCCCAGAAGGGCAAGAGCGCGACGAACAACAGAAGCCCCGCACTGGTGCTCAGTCCCATGTCCCACCACGACCCGGATTGGAGCGACAGCAACAGCAGGCCCCCGGCGCCCAGACAGAGCAGCAGCAGCACGTCGCGATTGGAAATTTTCTGGGTGGTGAAATCGAGCCAGGCAATCCTGGCCAGCAGAGGGATTGCGAGCACCTTCAGCAGCAGCGCTTCGGCAAGCAACATGCTAGCGCTCGACGTTCTGCACGCTTGACGACAAAAGCTTCAGATTGTTGGCGACGGTCGGGTCGTTGGGCGCCAGCTCGTAAGCCTTGAGGAAGTTCGAGCGGGCATCCTGTAACTTGCCGCGCAGCAGGTAGGAATAGCCGACATTGTTGTAATATTCGGGCGTCGCGCCGCCCAGCTTGAAGGCCCTGGCATAGGCGCGGTCGGACAGGTCGAAACGGTGGATCCGGTCGGTGCAGGCGGCCAGCCCCATCCAGGCGTTGCCGTCATTGGGTGCCAGTTGCGTCGCCTTGAAGAACAGCGCGCCGGCATTGCCGTAATTTTCGGCACGGAACTGGTTCTTGGCTTCGGCGACCGCCTGGTCCGAGGCATAGTATTCGACGTCGCTGACCGTTTTCAGCCCGTCGAAAGCATCGCCAAAAGACGTCACGTCGCCCTTCGACGGCTCGTTGGTGCGCACGACACCGTCGGTTGTGTCCGCCGTCTGGCAACCGGCAAGCACCGCCATGAGCAGACAGGCCGCGGCCGCGATAACCCTCTTCATACGTCCGTCCCCTGGGCCCCCGACTCACATTAGGGCCAAATGATATACTAAACTAGAAGAAAACGCCTCTCATGCGAATGATGACCGGCAACATGATCACCACCATCACGACTGGGAATATACAGAGACCCAACGGAATCATCATCTTGACCGGGAGTGAATTGGCGCGCTCCTCGGCACTCAGAATTCTCTGACTGCGCATTTCGGCGCTATAAACACGCAAGGCATCGGTGAGGCTGGTGCCGAGTTCTTCCGATTGCCGGAACAGCACCGCTAGTGCCCGCGCCTCCTCAAGGCCTATGCGATCGGCGAGTTCCCGTAACGCCTCCCGCAACGGCTTGCCGGCGCGCAGTTGCAAATTCATGATAGACAGTTGGATCCCCAGCCACTTGTGGGTGGCAGCCATTTCGTGACTCACACGTTCGACCGCCGCCTCAAGGCTCATGCCTGCATCGGCGCATGTGATCATCATGTCCATGAAGTCGGGAAAGGCACGGCGATAGATTCGTTTCTGACCATTCTCGAAGCGATCGAGCATGATGCTCGGAATCACCATGCAGGCCAGGCCGAACAAAGCAGAGCCGGCAAAAGTTATGAAACCAGGCAGCTGTGGTGGAAGGACCCGCGACAGCAGGGCATAGATGGCCAAAAACCCAATGCAGACTGCAACCAGACGGGACAGGGTGTAAACCAGCGGTGCACTTGATTTGTAAAAGCCGGCACGAAAGAGCTTCGCCTCCAAAGCATTCGGCTCATCGCGCTCCTTTTCGATCGACTTGAAGTAGGCGTCGACTGGCCGTTGTGCCGCAAGCTTGGCAAGCACGTCCTGTCCAAGCATTGACCGGCGGTCTGTAATTCCTTCGCCCATCAGGCTCTGCGCGACGAGCTTTCGTGTTTGCAGAGCCGGCAGGAAGACGAGCGCACCGAACAGGAAAAAAGATGCCGCCGCCGCAAACACGACGATAGATACCAAGAAACCCAGATCCTGAATATTCGAAAACAATTTTATTCGTCGCCCCTGTTAGAAATCAAAATTAACCATTCGATACATGATGAAATCCCCCAACAAAGCCCACACCCCGAATACGGTGAAGACTGGGAAAATGAGCTGATCGTGCCACACGCCTCCATAATAGGAGGGAGCAAGAAGTTGAAGGATCAAGAACATGACGAGCGGAAACAGTGATATAATCCAGGCCGACACGCGCCCTTCAGCGGAAAGCGCCCGAATTTTCATTCGAAGCTTTTGCCTTTCTCGCAGTACCGAGGATAGGTTGGACAAGATTTCGGTCAAATTACCGCCGGTCTTGGCCTGGATCGACAGGGATACCGACAGCAACTGAAGACCCTCGAAGCCGACACGCTGCGAAAGCTTTCGCACAGCCTGCTCGATGCTGAGACCGAAAGTGATCTCATCGGAGACGATGCCGAACTCGGTGCCGAGCGGATCCGGCATTTCGCGCGCGACCAGACCGATGGCGACCGAAGCCGGGTGTCCGGCGCGCAGCGAACGAACGATCATGTCGAGCGCGTCCGGCAGCTGTTTGGCAAACTTCTGGATTCGCTTGTTGCGGGCGCGCCGGAGGACGAGAAGCGGCAGGACAAGCCCTACGACCAGAAAGATAAGAAGCGACGCCAAAGCGGAAAAATTGAAGAGTACCAGGAGCAACGCCATCGCTAGTCCGACGAGCAGGAATGTCGCGGCGAACGTCAGGGGATTTCCGGTAATGCCGGATTGAGTATAGAGTCTGTTCAGCCACACCATTCCAAAAAGAAAGTCGCCGGAGTCAGTGAGGCCACGCTCCCGCAGCAATCCCTGTAGCGTTTGTTCGGCCGGGACGTCGCCAGCGAGCCGCTTCAATCGGCGATTGACTGCTAGAGACCGAGAGCGGCGGCCGGCAAATGAAAGATAAAGAGCTTCGCCGGCGAGGATGACCGAGGCTGCCGCCAGCATGTAGATGAAGTATAGCAGAGCTTGACCAGTCGGCATCAGAGGGCAACCTGCGGGTTGAAGGCGTCCTTGGCAAAATGATGGCCAAGCGTCGCCGCCTCTGGAGCGAAGCGCGGACGGACACCGGTTGCGCGAAAGTCTCCGACGACCTTGCCCTCGGCCGTCACCTCACGGCGGACGAAATGATAGATTTCCTGAAGCTGCACGACATTGCCCTCCATGCCGGTCAGTTCCGATATGGAGGTGACACGCCTGCCGCCATCCGAGAGCCGCTGTGTCTGGACGATGATGTCGATGGCGGAGGCGATCTGCGCCCGGATCGAATCATGCGTCATCGGCATGCCGGCCATGCCGACCATCTGCTCCAGCCGCGAGATCGCATCGCGCGGCGTGTTGGCATGGATTGTCGTCATCGAGCCTTCGTGGCCGGTGTTCATTGCCTGTAGCATGTCGAAAGCTTCCTCGCCGCGCACCTCGCCGACGATGATGCGGTCCGGTCGCATGCGCAGCGCGTTCTTCAGCAATTCGCGCTGGCGAACCTCGCCCCTGCCCTCGACATTGGGCGGGCGCGTCTCGAGCCGGCCGACATGCGGCTGCTGCAATTGCAGTTCTGCCGCATCCTCGATGGTGATCAGCCGCTCCTTCGAAGGGATGTAGCTCGACAAGGCGTTGAGCAACGTTGTCTTGCCGCTGCCGGTGCCACCCGAAACCAGGATCGATTTGCGCGCCTGGACTGCGATCCGCAGCAGGTCGATCATCGGCGGACGGATCGAATTGAATGCCATCAAACGTTCGAGCGAATAGGGATTCTTCGAGAATTTGCGGATCGATACCAGCGGGCCGTCGACCGAGACCGGCCGCACCGCGATGTTGACACGTGAGCCGTCTTCCAGCCGGGCATCGACCATGGGCGACGATTCATCGACCCGCCTGCCGATAGCCGAAACGATCTTGTTGATGACGCGCAGCAGATGGGCCTCGTCCCGAAACCGGATTGGCGTCTCTTCGACGATGCCCCGCCGCTCGATGAAAACGCGCTTGTGAGTATTGATCAGGATGTCGGTAATGGAATCATCCTTGAGCAGCGGTTCGATCGGCCCGAGGCCCAGCATCTCGTCGGCGGTGTCGCTGGTGAGTTGATCGAGTTCGCGCGCATTCAGCGGCACCGCGCGAGCGCGAACGAACTCGCGCACGATTGGACGGATCTCGTTCAGGATCTCATCCTTGGAAGCACTTTCAAGCTCGGTCAGGTTGAACCGGTCGATCAAGTGGCGATGCAGCTCGACCTTGATCGTCAGGAAATCGTCACCATGCGATTGAATATCAACGGCTGGCAGAAGAGCCGGAGCAACAGGCTGCACCGCCAGCAGCTCGACCTTTGTCACTGCCTGCTGTTCGCTTGGCCCCTTGATGAACCGTCCCAGCATAATTGCTTATACTCCCCTCGGACACGCATTAGCGGAAACTAAACGTTAACCAACGAGCGCACAAGCGCCTGGATGCCCGGCGCACAGCCATTACTTTCGGCATAGTTAAGATCAAGGACCGCAAATCCCTTGATTATTTGATGCAGAGGGCATGCGGAGTTCCCCAAATTTATCCTCAGCTCTCAGGCTCATGCGCCCGCGCCGCGAAAATTAGCAAAACTCCCTCTTAAGTCCTTAGATATAAAGGAATATGCATTTCTTCTAATGCTTCCACGGTTTCGCCACATGAGCGGCTAAATTGTGAATGAATGGTTAAGGGCAATCGAAAAATGAAAAGAATCAATCCCTTGATAAGATTTCACTTTGCAACCTTCTTGCCGAATCAGGTACATGAAAGTTAAGGAACCCTTAATGTCGTTTGACTCTGCATTTTCTCGGGACCTAGGATCGAGATGACGGGGGATGCTTGGGTATGGATTTCATCTCTTGCTCTGTCTCGTCGGGTTCCAACCTCCAAAGGGAGAAATTGACATGAAGAAGCTCATGACGATGACCCGGCAGTTCCGCGACGATGAAAACGGCGCTGCCATGGTCGAATATTCCATCCTCATCGGCATCATTGCCGCGGCGTCGATCGTGACGATCATCGCTATCGGAGTGTGGGTGAACGGCTCGTTCACCAATCTCTGCAGCAAGCTGACGGGCGTTGCTGGCGTGACGAACTGTACTGTTGCTACGGCTACTCCCTGATCATTTTCCAATCGGGACCCGGATCTGATCCGGGTCCCTGTCGCCCGATATGTTGCCTTTCTTGGGGTTTTTGGGATCATGCGCGCGAACACACTCATCA
>NZ_RZQA01001129.1:0-1619 GCF_004022915.1 Mesorhizobium sp. M7A.F.Ca.US.006.04.2.1 | reverse complement strand
GCGCGCCGGCATGGCGCAGCTGCCGGATGGCGAGACCTTGACCGCCGCCTTGCTGCTGATCGCGGCGCCCGCCGTGCTGACGCCGGCGCTGCTGCGCCTGCGGCGCGGCGAGCAGCCGATCGCGCCGGACAGCCGCGCCGATCATGCCGCCGACATGCTGAGGATGCTGAGCGGCCGCGTCGCCTCGCAGGCGCTCACAAAAGCGCTCGACACCTATCTGGTGACCGTCTGCGACCATGGCCTCAACGCATCGACCTTTGCGACGCGCGTGGTCGCCTCCACGCAGGCCGGCCTGACATCGTCCCTGCTGGCCGGGCTTGGCGCGCTCAAAGGGCCGCTGCATGGTGGCGCGCCTGGCCCCGTCATCGAGATGCTGGATGCGATCCAGGCGCATGGCGATGCCGCCGGCTGGCTGCGCAACGAGATCGCGCAGGGCAGGCGCATCATGGGGTTCGGCCATCGCATCTACCGTGTGCGCGATCCGCGCGCCGATGTGCTGAAGGCCGTGGTGCGGCAACTCGGCGGCGAGGGCGAAACCGGTCGCCGGCTGGCCTTTGCGGAGACCGTCGAGCAAACGGCGCTCGAGGTGCTTAGGATCGCAAAGCCGCAGCGTTCGCTGCAGACCAATGTCGAGTTCTACACCGCGCTGGTGCTGCAAGCGGCGGGCTTTCCGCCGCAAGCTTTTAGCAATGTCTTTGCCGCCGGGCGCGTGGCCGGCTGGATCGCGCATGCGCGTGAACAGCAGACGACTGGACGGCTGATCCGACCGCAGTCGCGCTATATCGGGCCGGTGCCGGACCTGGTCGCCTGAGGTTCTTTCGGCGCCTGGCGAGCGACACCGATCCGATCAGGATCCTCCTGGTGAGCGGCCGTGTGGCCGCTCATGACGAAAATTTCATCTCGTCGAAAAATTCTGGCCGCTGTTATTGCGTCGCATTGAGCATATATGCTGCACTGCAACATAAGATCGCTCTTGCCGCAATCAGAGGATTTCGACCTTGGCCGCCAGAAAAACCGCAGTCATCACCGGCTCCACATCGGGCATTGGCCTGGCCATCGCCCAGGCGCTGGCGGCCGAAGGCCATAATGTCGTCGTCAACTCCTTCTCCGACACGGCTGCCGACCACGCCATCGCTGACGCGATCGCCAGACAGCACAAGGTGAAGACGGCCTATATCAAGGCCGACATGTCGAAGCCGGCCGAATGCCGGGCGCTGATCGCCAAGGCGGCCGAGACATTCGGTTCGGTCGATATTCTCGTCAACAATGCAGGCATCCAGCATGTCGCGCCGGTGGAAGAGTTCCCGATCGAGAAATGGGACGCCATCATTGCCATCAACCTGTCGTCGGCGTTCCACACCATCGCGGCCGCCATCCCGCTGATGAAAAAGGCCGGCGGCGGCCGGATCGTCAACATCGCCTCGGCGCATGGCCTGGTCGCGTCGCCGTTCAAATCGGCCTATGTCTCGGCCAAGCACGGCATCATGGGATTGACCAAAACCGTTGCGCTCGAACTGGCGCGCGAAAAAATCACCTGCAACGCCATCTGCCCCGGCTATGTGCTGACGCCGCTGGTCGAGGCGCAGATCCCCGACCAGATGAAAGCCCATCAGATGGAC
>NZ_RZQA01001128.1:0-1621 GCF_004022915.1 Mesorhizobium sp. M7A.F.Ca.US.006.04.2.1 | reverse complement strand
TCTGGATCCGTATTTTCCCGGACGTGCCGGTCACTTCGAAGCCGACCGAAGTCCGCATGGGTAAGGGCAAGGGCGCGGTCGATTACTGGGCGGCGCGCGTCAAGCCAGGCCGCATCATGTTCGAGATCGACGGCGTCAATGAAGAAACCGCCCGTGAGGCACTGCGTCTCGGCGCGGCCAAGCTCTCGGTCAAGACGCGCTTCGTGCAGCGCATCGCAGAATAAGGACGGGCTGATCATGAAAGCCGAAGACATCCGGACCAAGACCCAGGACCAGCTGACCGACGACCTGGCCAGCCTGAAGAAGGAGCAGTTCAACCTGCGCTTCCAGAAGGCCACCGGCCAGCTCGAGAAGACCGCGCGCGTGAGACAGGTTCGTAAGGACATTGCGCGTATCAAGACCATCGCTGCGGAAAAGTCCGCGGCTAAGAAGGCTTAAGGACGAAAACCATGCCAAAGCGCATTCTGCAGGGCACCGTCGTCAGCGACAAGAACGAGAAGACGGTTGTCGTCAAGGTCGAACGGCGCTTCACGCATCCCGTGATGAAGAAGACCGTGCGCATGACCAAGAAGTACAAGGCGCACGACGAGAACAACGCCCACAAGGTTGGCGATCAGGTGTTCATCCAGGAATCGAAGCCGATTTCCAAGGACAAGAGCTGGATCGTCGTGTCTTCGGACCAAGCCTGACCTCGGGCGTAAACAACGAATTTTGGACAGACCGGGGAGGGGCTTTGAGCCCATCCCGTTAGAAGAGAAGAAGGCGGCCAGTCATGATTCAGATGCAAACAAACCTCGACGTCGCGGATAATTCCGGCGCCCGTCGTGTCATGTGCATCAAGGTGCTGGGCGGCTCGAAGCGGAAATACGCTTCCGTGGGCGACATCATCGTGGTGTCGATCAAGGAAGCCATTCCGCGCGGCCGCGTGAAGAAGGGCGATGTGATGAAGGCGGTCGTGGTTCGCACGGCCAAGGACATCCGCCGCCCGGACGGCAGCGTGATCCGTTTCGACAAGAACGCGGCCGTTCTCGTCGACAACAAGAAAGAGCCGATCGGCACGCGTATCTTCGGACCGGTTCCGCGCGAACTCCGCGCCAAGAACCACATGAAGATCATCTCGCTCGCGCCTGAAGTGCTGTAAGGAGCCGGACCAATGCAAAAGATTAGAAAAGGCGACAAGGTCGTCGTGCTGGCCGGCAAGGACAAGGGCCGTTCGGGCGAAGTCCTCTCGGTACAGCCGAAGGAAGACACCGCGCTGGTGCGTGGCGTCAACATGATCCGCCGTCACCAGAAGCAGTCCCAGTCCCAAGAGGGCGGGATCATCACCAAGGAAGCGCCGATCCAGCTGTCGAACATCGCGCTGGCCGACCCCAAGGATGGCAAGCCGACCCGCGTCGGCTTCATCTTCCAGAAGGACGGCAAGAAGGTGCGCGTCGCCAAGCGCTCGGGAGAAGTCATCAATGGCTAAGGCTCAAACCACGAAGCCCAAGGCTGAAAGCAAACAGTCCAAGGCTCAGAACACGCCGCGCCTCAAGCAGGTCTACAACGAGACCATCCGCAAGGCGCTGCAGGAACAGTTCGGCTACGACAACGAGATGCAGGTTCCGCGCATCGACAAGAT
>NZ_RZQA01001127.1:0-1622 GCF_004022915.1 Mesorhizobium sp. M7A.F.Ca.US.006.04.2.1 | reverse complement strand
ATCCAGGGACTCCTGCGCCTTCTTCCGCTCCGTAATGTCGCGTGTGATCTTCGCGAACCCCAGGAGTTCGCCATCCTCGTGCCGAATGGCGTCGATGACCACGTGGGACCAGAACGCAGTGCCGTCTTTGCGTATACGCCAGCCTTCGCGCTCAACTCGCCCTTCACGGGCGGCGATCTCCAGGGCACTTTGCGGACTGCCTCGCTCGCGATCCTCGGGCGTGTAGAATTGCGAAAAGTGCCTGCCGATTATTTCGTCGGCCGAGTAACCTTTGATGCGTTCTGCACCCGAGTTCCAGCTCGTGATTACGCCTTCAGGATCAAGCATGTAGATCGCGTAGTCCGTCACGCCCTGAACCAGACGTTGGAACTGCTCCTGATTTTTCCGGATTTCCTCCTCCGCTTTCTTGCGCTCGGTAAGATCACGGGTGACTTTGGCGAAGCCGGTTAGTTTGCCGCTTGGATCGAGTATAGGATCAACCACAACGTGAGCCCAGAAAGGAGTCCCGTCGCGACGAACCCTCCAGCCCTCGGTCTCAAATTTGCCATCGCGGGCTGCTGTCTCCAGAGTCCGCGATGGAAGACCAGCTTCGCGATCCTCCTCCGTGTAGAAGCACGAGAAATGCTGACCGATGATCTCGCTCGCGGAATAGCCTTTGAACCGCTCGGCCCCCGCGTTCCAACTCGTCACGGTTCCCGAACGGTCCAACATATAGATCGCATAATCAGTAACGGCCTCGACGAGAACGCGGTAGCGATCCTCATCGGCTTTATCGACGGTCCCTTGAATCATACCCCATCCGTTCATTTGTTAACTCTGTGAAACTGCTGGCGTCTTGGATGGTTCCACAGACGATGGGACGCGCTGTGGCACAGGCCGTGACTGCCGTGGCCTGCAACGAGCTACTTGCCTGACGGGGGCGCGGCCGTTACAGAAATTGGAATTTCAGATACCGGGCCGGGCCGCCGATCGCTCCACCCAGTTCTACTTCGAACCTGTGATACTGGCGGCTTGCGATTCCTGTTTGGAGACGATGGCGGAATGACCGAGCGAAAGAAGCAGCCCGTTGTAAGTTCCGGCATTGCCGGCTTGGACGAAATTCTTCGCGGTGGATTGCCCGCTTCAAATTTCTACATCGTGCAAGGCGATCCAGGCGCAGGCAAGACGACCGCGGCGTTGCAATTCCTGCGCGCTGGTGTGGCAGCCGGTGAACGCTGCATCTATGTCAGCCTTTCGCAAACCGCCGCCGAACTGCAAGCGATTGCGTCCTCACACGGCTGGACGCTTGATGGCATCCGCGTTGAGGAATTGTCCGCTTCGGAGACCTTGAGCGGAGCGGCCGATCAGACGATATTCCAGACTGCGGACCTTCGATTGGATGAGACGCGCAAGGCGATTGAACGCGCGATTGAAGAACACAAGCCACACAGGCTTGTTTATGACTCGCTGCTCGAGATCCGGCTGATTACCGGCGACACACCGAGGTTCCGGCGCGAGCTGATTGGTTTCAAGGCCTTCCTGGCCAAGCGGGGCATTGTGGCAGTGTTGCTCGACACCCAGACCAGCGGAGGCGATCACAATGGCGAGGAAATCGAGGGCATTGCCCACGGCGTGATCCGGCT
>NZ_RZQA01001126.1:0-1623 GCF_004022915.1 Mesorhizobium sp. M7A.F.Ca.US.006.04.2.1 | reverse complement strand
TCCGTCCGCTGCGCGGACCACTCCTCACCCCCCGCAAGGGGGGAGATTGGCAGTTCGCTCGATCGGCGCTTTTCGTTGGGCGTCGAAAATTGGCGAAAGCGGAGATGACGTCCAATCTCCCCCCTTGAGGGGGAGATGTCCGGCAGGACAGAGGGGGGCGCCAGGGAACTCGGCCTATCCAAGAGGCCCACCACCCCTCACACCTTGACCAATTGCTCCACGCGGTCCTTCTCGCCAAAAATCCTGAGATACCGCTCGATCTCTTTCACATCGCCGGTCGCCTTGGCCGGATTGTCCGACAGCTTGACCGCTGGCCTGCCATTGGCCTCGGTGACCTTGCAGACCAGCGATATGGCGTCGAGGCTGTTGGTTTCCGTCGGCGCGCAGCCTTCGAAATCATTGGTCAGATTGGTGCCCCAGCCGAACGACATACGCACCTTGCCCTTGAAGTGGCGATAGGTCTCCTCGATGGTTTCGACCTCGAGCCCGTCGGAGAAGATCAGCAGTTTCTGCTTGGGGTCCTTGCCCTTGTCGCGCCACCAGGACAGGATTTTTTCGCCGCCTTCGATCGGCGGCGCGCTGTCGGGGCGAAAGCCCGTCCAGTCGGCCACCCAGTCCGGCGCATCGCGCAGGAATGAGGCTGTGCCGAAGGCGTCGGGCAGCACGATCAAGAGATTGCCGCCATAGTAGCGCTGCCAGTCCTGCAGCACCTTGTAGGGCGACTGTCTCAGCTCTTTTTCCGAGTCGGCAAGCGCGGCAAACACCATCGGCAGCTCATGTGCGTTGGTGCCGAGCGCTTCGAGGTCGTTGTCCATGGCCAAAAGCACGTTGGAGGTGCCGGTGAACGCCTCGCCGATGCCTTCCTTCAACGCCTCGACACACCAGCGCTGCCATAGGAAGGAATGGCGCCGGCGCGTGCCGAAGTCCGAGATGCGGATGCCGGGCAGCGCCTTCAGCCGCTCGGTCTTGGCCCACATCTTGGATTTGGCGCGGGCATAGAGCACGTCGAGCGCGAAAGGCCCGAACGCCCGCATCGCCGCGCGAGATCGGAGTTCATTGATGATGGCGAGCGCCGGGATTTCCCACAGCGTGGTGTACATCCACGGCCCGCTGAAGGTCAGTTCATACTGCCCGTCGCACTTCGACAGCTCGTATTCGGGCAGCCGGAAGCCTTCCAGCCAGGCGAGGAATTCCGGTTCGAAGATCTGCTTGCGGCCGTAGAAATTGTTACCGCCGAGCCAGATCATCTCCTTCTTGGAGAAGCGCAAGGTGCGGGCATGGTCGAGTTGTTCGCGCAATTCGCTCTCGTCGATCTCGTCGGCAAGGCGCACCGAGGTCGTGCGGTTGATCAGCGAGAAGGTTGCGTCGACCTTGGGATACATGCCCCAGATCATCTGCAGCATCAAAAGCTTGTAGAAATCCGTGTCGAGCAGGCTGCGCACGATCGGGTCGAGCTTCCAGGTGTGGTTGTAGACGCGCCGCGCAATATCGGTCTTAGCCATGTTTCAACACCGCCTTCGCTGCCTGCCATCCACAATCGCGACAGGCCTCATAGCATCGAATCGGCCGCAACGCTGCCCGCTTTCAGGCTGGCCCGACAAAAAGAGCTGCCTGCATGCGGCC
>NZ_RZQA01001125.1:0-1627 GCF_004022915.1 Mesorhizobium sp. M7A.F.Ca.US.006.04.2.1 | reverse complement strand
GCACTGGGCCGGCGGTTTCAAAACGCATTAACGCGGAACTCGATTACTTAAGCCCGAGATAATAGAATGCGATTATGGCCGAACTCCGGCCGACCTCGCGAGTTGTCACATCGCGCCGGATTCCTCCTCGAACCCGTCGTCGCCTCCTTCGGAGCCGCCATTCTCAAGGAACTTTTCGGCGATCAGCCCGGCATTCTGTCGGAGCGCCAGCTCGATCTCGCGTGCGGTGTCGGGATTGTCGCGCAGGAACAGTTTGGCATTCTCGCGGCCTTGGCCGAGACGCTGCGAATTGTAGGAGAACCAGGCGCCCGACTTCTCGACCACGCCGGCCTTGACGCCGAGATCGACCAGTTCGCCGGTCTTGGACACGCCTTCACCATACATGATGTCGAACTCGACCACCTTGAAGGGCGGCGCCAGCTTGTTCTTGACCACCTTGACGCGGGTCTGGTTGCCGACGACTTCGTCGCGGTCCTTGACCGAGCCGATGCGGCGGATGTCGAGGCGCACCGATGCGTAGAATTTCAGCGCGTTGCCGCCGGTCGTCGTCTCGGGCGAACCGAACATGACGCCGATCTTCATGCGGATCTGGTTGATGAAGATGACCATGGTGTTGGAGCGCGAGATCGAGGCGGTCAGCTTGCGCAGCGCCTGGCTCATCAGGCGGGCCTGCAGGCCGGGCAGCGAATCACCCATCTCGCCTTCGATTTCGGCACGTGGCGTCAGCGCCGCGACCGAATCGACCACCAGCACGTCGATGGCGCCGGAGCGCACCAGCGTGTCGCAGATTTCCAGCGCCTGCTCACCGGTGTCGGGCTGCGAAATCAGCAGGTTTTCGAGATCGACGCCAAGCTTGCGGGCATAGACCGGGTCAAGCGCGTGCTCGGCATCGACGAAGGCGCAGATGCCGCCCTTCTTCTGGGCTTCGGCCACGGTGTGCAGGGCCAGCGTCGTCTTGCCCGAGCTTTCCGGCCCGTAGATCTCGATGATGCGGCCGCGCGGCAGGCCACCGACGCCAAGCGCGATGTCGAGGCCAAGCGAGCCGGTCGGCACCGTTTCGATCTCGACGACCTGCTCGTTGGCGCCGAGCCGCATGATCGAGCCCTTGCCGAAAGCCCGCTCGATCTGCGACAGCGCCGCATCCAGAGCCTTTGATTTGTCCACTGCCTTGTCCTCTACCAGCCGCAAAGAATTCTGAGCCATGATACATCACCCCTTGGTCGTCAATGAAGGCCGGACAATCCGTAATCCCTGCCTATTTGTACCTTTTTTGTTCTCATTTGGCAAGAGGGATCAAATATCTGAAAAACAAGCATTATCCGGATTTGTTCTTTTTTTGTCCAAGGATTCGATCAGGAATGCACCGCACGTTGGGCCAGACGGCTCGGTTGTTTCGACCTGCCGAATCGCCGCCTTGCATGCGAAGCTCGGTCGCACAGCCTAGCGCTTGTGCGGCTGGAATAACAAAGGTCATATCGCCGGCATGCTGAAATCCGCGAAAATACTGGCCGTAGGCGGCGCCCATATCGACCGGCGCGGCCAGGTGTCCGGCGCCTACGTGCCCGCCGCCTCCAATCCGGGCACAATGCGCGAGGATGTCGGCGGCGGCGTCTTCAACGCCTTGCGC
>NZ_RZQA01001124.1:0-1639 GCF_004022915.1 Mesorhizobium sp. M7A.F.Ca.US.006.04.2.1 | reverse complement strand
CATGGCGAGTGCGGCAAGGTCGAAGACATGCGCCGCCGCAAGGTGGCAGGCCTCCGCAGTCAACTCGTCTCCGACCTCCTGGATCGAGCTGATATAGTCGAGCAACAGCCGCATCGCCCCGCTTTGGGTCGGCAAGGGCCGCATAAGAACCGCGGCCGGATCGCCGATCAGAGGCGAAAGCTGCTTGCGCGAAAAACTCAGATTGACGAAGCGAAACCCGCCGGCGCCGATCAGGTTGAGGCCAACCTCTTCACCGCTCATCATCAGCGCCTGGCCGTTGCCGACCGCCTCCTCGCGGCCGCGATGCTTCATCACACTGCCCCCGTCGAGGGCCGCCAGAAGAACGAAGTCGTCATTGTCGATCAGCGACGACGTACGATGCACCCGGAATTCCGATGAGCTGCCGGTGGCGATGCCGAGGCCTGGCAACGCGCGCACCCGCATGTCGATCTGCGCCGGCGCCAGCGGATCGAGGTCCACCCTCAGAACCGTGCGGCCGTAAACCTCACGCGTGATCTCGACGCGATCCCGCTCCGGAAACATCTCCGTCGCCAGCCTGAATGAGGCTGACGTCCCCATCGTCGCAGTCATCGACACCCCCCATGCCCAAGAGCGCGGTCATATGCGCCGGAGCCTGCAAAACGTCAATCCCGGGCCGTTTTGGCCGCTTTCAGTGCCGTTCTGTCCAAGCTGCCCCCCTTTTATGCCCCTAGTTTGCGGCGCGATTCCGGAACCGGAACCGCATTGGCGGCAATCCAAAGGGGGGCACGATGTTTCATTTGCAACTGTTCAAGACGCTGTCGGCACTGGCTGCGGCAGGGTTCAATCCGCGTGTCTATCTGCTGTCGATCGCCTTGGGCAACGCAGTGACCGATCATCGCGAGGCCAAGCTGCCGCCGCGCGCTGCCCGATGATGAGCAGCACCATGAAAAAGAGCATTTTCCTGGCCCTGACCATTGCCCTGGCGGGCTGCCAAACGGGCCAGGTCGACGACAGGCCGGCATCGATCGCGAGCGCGGCCGGCAGCAAGAAGGCCCGGAACGAACCGACGACGGAAACGGCCTGCGCCGATGCGGCCAAGAAGGCGGCGAAGGCGCAGACCAATGCGGCTCTGCTCGGCGGTGTGCTGTCGATGGCGGGGGGTCTTGGCGGTCTGGCTGGCAATGGTGGGGTCATTGCCGGCCAGGCCGCCTCGATCGGCGGCTCGGTTCTGCAGTCCCAGGCAACGAGCAGTGCCCGGGCCGGCATTGCGGAGGATTGTTATGGCTGAGCGGCGTTTCGCAGCCATGCGCCGGCTGGCCGGCGCGCTCGCACTTGCCGGCATGATCTTCGACAGCCCGCAGGCCTTGGCCCTGACAGCGCGGGATGCGTCGGCGGTCGTCGGCCTGATCGAGGCCTTGCAGCCCGAATTCGGTCAGTTCGCCTATGACGAGGAGATCGCCGCCGACTGGTACGAGCGCGATGCCGCGGACAAGGGCTTGATCGGCACAGCCGGTTTCACCGCCGACAGCTGGAAGGTCGCGCTTGGCGAGACCATGCGCGGGTTCCTGGCGACGATGCCGGTCGCGGAACTCGATGCCATTTTCGCCAAGCTCAGAAATGCCATATCCGGCATGAGGGAGCTGACCGAGGCACAGAA
>NZ_RZQA01001123.1:0-1643 GCF_004022915.1 Mesorhizobium sp. M7A.F.Ca.US.006.04.2.1 | reverse complement strand
CTCCCATGTCGCTGATCGACACCTTCTTCAACCCCGACGTCATCATGTCCAGCCTGCCGGCGCTGCTGCGCGGCTTCCTGAACACGCTGCTGCTCGGCATTTTGAGCATCGGCATCGGCATCCCCATCGGCCTGGGGATCAGCCTGGTGCGGCTCTATGCGCCGAAGCCGCTGCGCTGGCTCGCGGTCGGCTACACCGACATCTTCCGCGCCCTGCCGGTGCTGGTCGTGCTGATCCTGATCTACTATGCGCTGCCCTTCCTCGGCATACGCCTGTCGTCCTGGGCATCGGCGGTGACAGCCTTCGCCTTCATCATGTCGGCCTACTCGGCCGAGGTGTTCCGCTCCGGCATCGAAAGCATTCCGCGTGGCCAGTTCGAGGCGTCGCAGGCGCTTGGCCTGCCGTTCCTCCTGACCTTGCGCAAGGTGGTGCTGCCGCAAGCGATCCGCGTCGTCATCCCGCCGATGACCAGCAACTGCGTCTCGATGTTCAAGGACACCTCGCTCGCCTCCACCGTGGCGCTGCCGGAACTCTTGAAGGAAGCGACCAACGCGCAGTCGCTCTACGCCAACCCATCGCCGCTGATCGGCGCCGCGCTTGTCTATCTCATCTTCCTCTGGCCGATGGTCCGCCTCGTCAGCCTGCTCGAAGAGCGCTTCAAGACCGAAAAGAAGCGCTGACCTCGCCAACCGATCCCACCCCGTCCAAGCCCTCCGCAGGAGCCTACCCGTGAATAAGCATCAAACCGACAATGCGAATGCCACCGCGTTCCCCGTCGACACCATCCGCGCCATGTTTCCAGCCTTGCAGCGGGCCGGCGATTTCATCTTTTTGGACAACGCCGCCGGCGCGCAGATCCCGCAGAGCGTGCTCGACGCGGTGACCAATCATCTGGTTTCGCACAATGTGCAGCGTGGCGGCCGCTATGGCCGCAGCGTCACCGTCGACCAATCGGTCGCCGATGCCCGGACAAGCGTCGCTCTGCTCATCAACGCCTACAGCCCGGCGGAAATCTGCTTCGGCATGAATGCCACCTCGTTCATCCGCCTGGTCAGCCTCGGCATCGGCCAGATGCTGCAAGAGCGCGACGAGATCGTCGTCACCGACATGGACCATGACGCCAACATCGCGACTTGGCTGGCGCTGGAGTCGGCCGGTGCGAAATTCAAATGGTGGCGGATGCGTGAGGACGGCAATCTGCATGTCGACGATCTGCGTCCGCTGGTTTCGGACCGCACCCGCCTGATCGCCTGCACGGTCACGGCGCACTCGATCGGCTCGATCGTCGATGTCGCTTCGGTGGCCAAGATCGCGCATGCGGCCGGCGCCGAAGTGTTCCTCGACTGCGTGCATTACGGGCCGCATGGACTGATCGACGTGCAGGCCTGGGACTGCGACTATCTCGTCTGCTCCGGCTACAAGAATTTCTCGCCGCATATGGGCTTCCTGTGGGGCCGTTTCGAGACGCTGAAGCGGCTGCCGACCTTCCGCGAGGATTTCATCCCCGACGAGCCGCCCTACAAGGTCGAGGCCGGCACCTTCATCTACGAGAACGTCTCCGGCATGGATGCCGCCGTGCAATACCTGGAACTGATAGGCCGCAATCTGGCGCCGTCCAACAACCGTTCGCGGCGCGACAACAT
>NZ_RZQA01001122.1:0-1649 GCF_004022915.1 Mesorhizobium sp. M7A.F.Ca.US.006.04.2.1 | reverse complement strand
GCTGGCGCAGCATTTCAACTGCATCCACATGCTGGGCAACCAGGTCTGCGCGCCGGTGGAGCTGCCGGCAAACTCCCGCCATCTCGACACTTATTTCACCAATCTGACGCTGACCGACAAGAGTTTCCACGTCTCGGCGATCGGCCGGGGCAGGGCATTGGACGGCATCGAGATGATGGCGATTTCGCGTGGGCTGACGCTCGACCAGATGCGCGACGATCCCGGCATCACCACCATCATCTCGGTCAACTCGCCGCGCCGCTTCGACGAGATGATGGCCGAAGGCCTGATGACCATGGCCGAGTTCGGCCAGTCGGTGGCGGTGACGCCGTTCACGCTGATGGGGGCGATGAGCCCGGTGACGCTGGCCGGGGCGCTGGCGCAGCAGAATGCCGAGGCGCTGTTCGGCGTCGTGCTGACGCAGCTTGTCCGTCCGGGCGCGCCGGTCATGTATGGCGCCTTCACCTCCAATGTCGACATGAAGTCGGGCGCGCCGGCCTTCGGCACGCCTGAGAACACCAAGGCCAACATTGCGTCAGGGCAACTGGCGCGGCGCTACGGGCTGCCCTACCGCACGACGCCGGGCTCGGCCTCCAACGCCGCCGATGCGCAGGGCGCCTATGAGACGCTGATGGCACTGTGGGGCGCGGTGCTCGGCCACGGCAACCTCGTCTACCACGCCGCCGGCTGGCAGGAGGGCGGGCTGACGGCGTCGTTCGAAAAACTCATCATCGATGTCGAGATGATCCAGCATATGATGGAGTTCTTGCGCCCGATCGAAGTCAATGAGGCGGAACTCGCCGTCGAGGCTTTGGGTGCGGTGCCAACCGGTGGGCATTTCTTCGGCGAGCCGCACACGCTGGAGCGCTACGCCACTGCCTTCTATCAGCCGATGCTGTCCAACTGGCAGAATTACGAAGCCTGGCAGGAAGCCGGCGGCCTCGACGCCACGGCACGCGCAACGCGGCTGTGGAAGAAAGCGCTGGAGGACTATGTCGAGCCGGTGATGGATATCGCCGTGCGCGAGGCGCTAGAGGCTTACATGGCCAGGCGCAAGGAAGCGATCGGGCAGGGAGAGCCGTGATCGTTCCCAGCTTGAATCCATTCACCCATTCAACTCACTGATATCAGAGAAAAAATCCATGAAATCGCATGCAAAGGTCGTGGTCATTGGCGGTGGCGTCGTCGGATGCTCCGTGTTGTTCCATCTCGCCCGCCACGGCTGGACCGATGTTGTCCTGCTGGAGCGCGACGAGCTGACCTCAGGCTCGACCTGGCACGCGGCCGGGGGCATGCACACCATCAATGGCGACCCCAACGTCGCCAAGCTGCAGAAATACACGATCAATCTCTACAAGGAGATCGAGGAGCTTTCCGGCCAGGCGACCGGCGTGCATCTGACCGGTGGCGTGCTTCTGGCAGCGACCGAGGCGCGGCTCGACTGGCTGCGCGGCGTCGTCGCCAAGGGCCGCTATCTCGGCATAGAGCTCGAGGAGATCTCGCCCAACGAAGCGGCCGAACTGATGCCGCTGCTCGATCCCAAGCAGTTCGTCGGCGCGGTCAGGAACAAAGAGGACGGCCATCTCGATCCCTCCGGCGTCACCCACGCCTATGCCAAGGCCGCGCGGAAACTTGGGGCGGAAGTGGAG
>NZ_RZQA01001121.1:0-1662 GCF_004022915.1 Mesorhizobium sp. M7A.F.Ca.US.006.04.2.1 | reverse complement strand
CGTTGAACGTGCCCAAACCGGAGATTCCCCCGGCCGTCGACGACATCGCCCAACGGGTGTCATGGGTTCGCGACTTCGGCGGCGGCGACTGTTTCTATGCGACGATGACCTCAGCAACCGACAAGGCTGCCGCGATCGAAGGCTTTGGAACATCGGTCCAGCCATTCGAAGGCATGCTGGCCGAGTTCCAGGCCAAATTCCATGTCGAGCCGGACATCAGCGTCCGGCTCATTGAACCAAGCCAATGCGAAGTCACCAATTTTCTGCGCTTTATCGGGCAGACCGCATCAGACAAGCCGCAGCTTGTTCTCGATCGGACATCGGTGCCAAACGGTACGCCGATCAGCGGAACGCTGGTGACGCGTGGCGGGCTCAGGTCCAGCGTGCTGTTGATCGACCATAAAGGCATGGTGTTCAATCTCGACGACCGCATCGTCGTAGAACCCGGCAAGGCTACTTTCAGCATCCCGATTGGTCTCGGGGCCGCCGACAAAGCCGCCGGAAAGGCGGTGCCGCAGATCATAATGGTGATCACGGGCCCTCAGGACATCCAGGCAGCCGCGTTCTCCACGCCCATGCCAGCCTCGGTGCTGCTCCCCAAGATTCTCGAAGAAATCGAGACCGACGGGTCTCAATTCTCTGCCACCGCCCAGTATTTCCGGCTCGGCGGATAGCATGGGCGCCCGATGCAACTCAGCCGCTCTGACCCGCCGATAAGGCAGTTTGATCCGGTTCGGGCCCCTGCCCTGCGTGGCAGCATGAGGCTTGCGGTCATGGGGGGGGCGGCCCTGTTGGCCGTGCTGTCATCCAGCGAAGCGCGCGCCGAGTTCACGGTCTGCAATCAGACTCTGGATGTCGTCAATCTCGCCGTCGGCCAGAAGGTCGACAATGCGGACCAGACCGATGGCTGGTGGACCATCGGCGCCAATCAATGCGTAAACGTCATTCGTGAGGAACTGACGAACCGCTACATCTACATCTACGCAACGGACGTGTTTGGTCATGCGATCCTCACAGGATCGACCGAAATGTGCATTGAGCGGCGACGTTTTTCGATACGCGGCATCGACGAGTGCTGGCAGCGCGGCCATATCGCGGCACAATTTCTTGAAGTCGATACCCTCGAACAGGCGCGGTGGACTTTCTTCCTTACGGGAAGCAATCCGTGACGCACGGTATCGACACGAGCTTCAGGCAGAAAAAGCAGGCGCGCGCGGCCCTTCGCAGGCGCACGCTTCGGCACAGGCTTGTTGCCGGTCTCGCGGTGGCTGTGCTGCTCTCTATCGCCGCCGGTTTCTACCTCACCGCCGAGTATTGGTCGTTCGGAGACGAAGACGAGGAGTTGCATGCGGTCGAAGGGGCGGACGATATGCCGGCGGACGCATCCGTGTATGTGCCAGCCATTATCGATCTGGCGGGGGACCCGATGTGGATCACGCTGGCGCCCGATGCCAGCGCCGCAACCAAAGGCCGGACAATGCCGCGCCCGGCGGAACTCAACCAGGCCGGCGTTTCTCCACAGATCGAAATCCTGTCTGACGTCATGCTTAGCGCGAGCGAAAAATTCATGACAACGATACCGTCGACGCAAGAGGATTTTGCATTCTTCCAGGCGCAACGAAAGACTGCTGCCCCCCCATCCGGTGATCTGCAGAATGATCT
>NZ_RZQA01001120.1:0-1667 GCF_004022915.1 Mesorhizobium sp. M7A.F.Ca.US.006.04.2.1 | reverse complement strand
CGCATCAGCGGAGCAAGTGGGTTTCGTAGTAGATTTTGCCCGCGATGTTCAGGTAATCCTGAAACCACCTGAGCAACGATAGCTAGCGTTGCCAGATCGCCTGCCGGTTTAGCGGTCGCGTAATACGGCTCATGTCTTGCCTGGTCGGTGCCTTGGGTTCAGCCAAGGATCAGTTGAGCAAGTACCATAGTGAGAGCCATCGATACCGGAACGGCTATAAGGCAACACGTCTCAATGATCCTGTTTTCTCGCTTATCCATCTTCGTCACCTCCCGATTTTCGTTCTCATTTTGACGTCTACAGCCAGCCGTGAGAAGCGGTTCCAGGCGGTGGCCGTCAGAGATGCCGCCGCTGCTGCATATTAGCAACACCTTGTCGAACCCTCGGCTGCCGAGCATTAGTCCTCCTCGCAGCGGCGAAGCGTGGCGCCCCGCAACCCTGCATGATGTCTTCGAAGATCGGGCCGATCTCTTCATCGATCTCTTGGCCCGGAATGCCCTGGCTCGCGCTGCCCGTTTTGCGTCCACAGCCATATCGATCACCATCCGATATCCAATGGGAGAGAAAATCGCTTCCCCGCTTGCTCATTCTTCCCGAAAGTCCTGCAGCCATGCATGGCAAGAGTCTGCCTCGCCACGCACATGCTTCACGCTTCATGCCTTTTGGCGCCGATCAGGCGTGGCTTTGATGCCAGCCCCTCCAGACCGGCTTCATCGATCAGGTGATGGATTGGCCTCGCTGGGCAGCGCCTGGCTGAATTGGATGCGGATGTTGGCGGGGATCACGCTTTCAAGGATCTCACGCCGTTTCTCCAGTGCCATGTCGCGCAGGTCATGACCGTTGAGGTGCAGCAGGTCGAAGGCGACAAAGTAGAGGTCGTGCTGCCGTCGTGTGATCGCCTTGCGCAGCTCGGCGAAGTCAGACAGGCCGGCATCGTTCAACACAGCCGCACTTTCGCGACGCCAAGTGACTCCACTTGGCTGCAAATGCGCGCTGGTCGCCGAAGGTGCGTAAGCGCACCCCTTGACAGGGGATCGGAATTCCGCATGTCAGGGTCAGCTCCAATCGGAGACCGCACGGCTCAACCATTCGCCGGAAAGGACTGTTTCTCGCCGATACGAGCTCGTAAACATGGCTCGCTCCGAGTTCACGTCGGACAAGCGGAAGCTCTCGGCGCTGAAGTTGCAGGCTGCCGCGGCGATAGCGGCGTTTCTGACAAAGATTCGCCAGATCAGAATCGAGTTCACCTTCCGTCATCCACTCTTTGGATGATATGGAAAAGGTGCTCGTAGACGAGAATGTCGGTTAAGGAGGCGAACTGACATTCGCCGAAGATCGGAGGATGCATGTCGAAGACCGATGCAGTCGACGCATGCGGTGAAGTCGCCAAATGATAGGCGGTTGTTTCAGGCCGGGGATGGGCGGTTGGCTTGGCATTGCGCTCCTGGCCCTCTTGCCTTCCGGTCCGGCCTTCGCTTTTGAAAGCCCGGATGAAGTTAGCGCAGCGAATCCCCTGAAATGCGGAGCACCTGACGATTATTCCGGGTCGAGCGAATGGGTCAGCAACTTCAGCATCAGCGACAAGCGTCAACCCGTCGGTCCGGTCTTTCAGCAAACACGAAGCAACGTTCTTGATCGTAGGGTTGCGCTTCTACAGAGCGTACTCA
>NZ_RZQA01000111.1:0-10626 GCF_004022915.1 Mesorhizobium sp. M7A.F.Ca.US.006.04.2.1 | reverse complement strand
TCGACCAGGAAGTGCTGTTCAATGTCGAGCTGGTCTATGGCGGCGTGTTCGCCATCGCAGGCTTTCCGCAGGAACACATGCTGCCGATCCTGTTCATCGAATGCCCGCGTCTTTTGTTCCCGTTCGCCCGCCAGATCATCGCCGAGGCAACCCGCAATGGCGGCTTCCCGCCGCTGATGCTCGACCCGATCGACTTCGCGCAGATGTTCCAGCAGAAGCTGGCGGAGGACCAGGCGTCGTCGAAGGTCCAGGTGAGCTGAGGGCTGCCTGCCACGGATTGTGAAAAGCCCGGCCTTGCGCCGGGTTTTTTGTTTTGGGCGGGACGATTGAGGCGCCGGCAGGGCAGAGGGGGGCGCCAAGGATCGCCAACGGGACGATTTTAGTTCCCGTGAACCTTCAGCCACAGCGCCTTTTCACCCAATGTCCCGACCATGCCGGCGTGCGCGGCACGTTCGGCTTCTGTCACGCGCGGCGGCAGTGGCGCCGGGCGCGGGGCGACGACGATTTCGATCTGGCGGACATTCTCGCCCTGGGCCGGCGCGGTGGCGCTGTCGAGGATGAGGGCCGCCTGCTTGCCGCCGATCAGCTCGATATAGACTTCGGCCAGCAATTCGGAATCGAGCAGGGCGCCGTGCTTGGTGCGCTTGGTGTTGTCGATGCCGTAGCGCCGGCAGAGTGCATCGAGCGAATTAGGACCCATCGGGTGCTTGCGGCGCGCCAGCGCCAGCGTGTCGACGACGACGCCGTTGTCGATGACAGGGTGACCCAGCCGGCCGAATTCGACGTTGAGGAAGCCGACATCGAAAGTGGCGTTGTGGGCGACCAGCTTGGCGCCGTCGGTGAAGTCCAGCCACTCCTGTACGATCTCGGCGAAGGTCGGCTTGCCCGCGAGGTCCGCCGCGCTGATGCCGTGCACCGCCTGTGCCTCGACATGGATCGCGCGGCCTTGCGGGTTGATGTAGTGGTGGAAGGTCCTGCCGGTCGGGAAACGGTTGACCAGTTCGACGCCGCCCAGCTCGATCACGCGGTCGTCGCGCGAATCGAGGCCGGTGGTTTCCGTGTCGAAGATGATCTCACGCATCGAATCAGTCGCTCCAAAGGAGCAGAATCATGAGAGCGGAACAAAATGGCAATGAGAAACTATGATGGCCAGGGCAATCGCACAGGTTTGCGCCGCCCCTCATCGCCCTGCACCTTTCCTCTTCCCCGTCGATCGGGGGAGAGGTGTCGAGCGAAGCCGGCAGGCAGATAAGCGGCTCTCACATCGACAGCTGGCGGTCGAGCGGTGGGCTCAACCACCTGGCTTGCCAACCCCTATCAGCTGGCTGATGATTGCAGCGACCTCCGCCCGCGCGGCGTCCATCCCCTGTCCGGTGTCGACGATGAAATCGGCCTGACGGCGCTTTTCCGCGTCCGGCACCTGCTTGGCCAGGATCGACGCCAGCTTCTCTTCCGTCATGCCGGGCCGTGCCAGCACGCGTTCGCGCTGGGTCGCGGCCGGGGCGGTGACGACGACGACCTTGTCGACGCGGTTGCGGCCGCCGGTTTCGAACAGCAGGGGGATGTCGAGGACGGCGATCGGCGCGCCTGATCCGCGATGCCTGGCCAGAAAGGCATCGGCATCGGCGCGCACCAGCGGGTGGATGATGGTCTCCAGCCGCTTCAGCGCCGCGGCATCGCCGAGCACGCGCGCGCCAAGTTTGGCACGATCGACCATGCCGGCGGATGTGGTGCCGGGAAAGGCGGCCTCGACCAGGGGGGCTGCCTTGCCCGCGTAGAGGCGATGCACCGTCTCGTCGGAATCATGGACCGGCACGCCGGCCTCGGCAAACATTTTTGCCGTGGTCGACTTGCCCATGCCGATCGAGCCGGTGAGGCCGAGCACGATCATGGCTTCGGCACCAGATCGGCGACGATCAGGGCCCGGAGTTCGGCCGTCACCCGCGGCCTGATGCCGAACCAGCGCTCGAAGCCAGGCACGGCCTGATGCAGCAGCATGCCAAGACCGTCGACCGTCTTCAGATTTCGCGCGCGGGCGGCCGCGAGCAGCGGCGTCTCCAGCGGCACATAGACGATGTCGGTGACGATGGCATGGTCGGGCAGCCGGGCGGGATCCGCCGACAGGCCTTCATTGCCATGCATGCCGAGCGCGGTGGTGTTGACCAGCAGGCCGGCATCGCCGAGCAGTTCGTTGGTCGCCGCCATGCCATGCGCCGAGACACCGGTGCCGAAACGATCGCGCAATTCCTGCGCTCGGGCCAGAGTGCGGTTGACGATGCGGATGTCGGCAACGCCGCGCTCCTTCAGCGCATGGATGACGGCGCGCGACGCGCCGCCGGCGCCGAGCACCACCGCCGGACCCTTGCTTGCCCAGCCCGGTGCATGATCGTCGAGGTTGGCGGCAAAGCCGTGACCGTCAGTGTTGCCGCCCCACAGGACGCCGTCCTCGAACCACAGCGTGTTGACGGCGCCGATTTCTTGCGCCGCCTGGTCGCGGCGTTCGGCCAATGCGAAGGCCGCTTCCTTGTGCGGGATGGTGATGTTGCCACCGCGGTAATTGTTTGCCTGCAATGTTTCCACGAACACGGCAAAGTCTTGCGGCGCGACATCGATGGCCTGGTAGCTTCCGTCGATGCCATGTTTGGCCAGCCAGTGACCATGGATCTTCGGCGAGCGCGAATGCTTGACCGGATGGCCCGACACGAAGGCTTTTTTCGACGCCTCAGCCATCGATCGCCCCCAGGTCTCGCAGTTCGGCCAGCAGCGGCAACAGCGGCAGGCCGACAATGGTGAAATGATCGCCCTCGATTTTCTCGAACAATTGAATGCCTTCGCCTTCGATCTGATAGGCGCCGACGCTTCCCAGCGCCTTGGCGCCGACGCGGGCGAGGTGGCGGCCGATGAAGGCGGGGTCGAGCTTGCGCATGGTCATCGAAGCGATGCCGACATGGCGCCACAAAACCTTGCCGTCGCGAACCAGCATGGCGGCGCTGTTGAGTTGATGGGTCTTGCCCGACAGCGCCAGCAAATGACGGCGGGCACCCTCCATGTCAGCCGGCTTGTGGAACACCTCGTCGCCGAGCGACAGCGTCTGGTCGCAGCCCAGCACCAGGGCGCCCGGCCTGCGCTCGCTGACTTCGGTCGCCTTAGCCTCGGCCAGCACCAGGGCGACGTCCTCGGGCGAGACGCCGCTATCCTGCAAAGGCGACTCGAGCGCGCGCTCGTCGACATCGGCCGGCACCGCCTCGACATCGATGCCGGCATTGACCAGCATCGCCTTGCGGAACGGACTGCCGGAAGCGAGGATAAGTTTTTCGGTCATGCTGATTCACCCATGTTGGCGCTCCGTCACGCACCCCTCATCCGACCGAGCTTCGCTCGGCCACCTTCTCCCACAAGGGGAGAAGGGAAGTCCCGCGCGTACGCCGCTGCAAATCGCCAACTGGCGGTATCTTGCGGAGACGACGGTGCCACGTTCTTCCTTCTCCCCTTGTGGGAGAAGGTGGCCTCGCGAAGCGAGGTCGGATGAGGGGTGCTGGTGCTCACTTATCTTACCTGCCCTATCTATTCTTCCCCCGCAGGGCAACGATGGCCGCCGCCGTTTCCTCGATCGAGCGGCGGCTGACGTCGATCATCGGCCAGCCATGGCGCGTGCAGATCTTACGGGCGTAGGCGAGCTCTTCGCTGATCGCCGCGCGATCGACATAGTCTGATGCCTCATACGAGCTGCTGTTGCCGAGGATGCGGTTTTGCCGGACGTGCGAGATGCGCTCGGCGGTGGCGATCAGCCCGACGATGAGCGGCTTGCTGGCGGCAACCAGGCTTTCCGGCACCGGCACACCGAGCACGATCGGGATGTTGGCGGTCTTGATGCCGCGGTTGGCGAGGTAGATGCTGGTCGGCGTCTTCGACGTGCGAGAAATGCCGATCAGCACGACATCGGCATCGTCCATGTTGAGCGGCAGCTGGCCGTCATCATGGTCCATGGTGAAATTGAGCGCATCGATGCGGCGGAAATATTCGGCGTCGAGAACATGCTGGGCGCCGACGCGGCGGCCGGCGGGGGTGCCGAGATAGGACTGGAACACGGTCAGCACCGGCTCCAGCACCGACACACAGGGCAGGCCCATGGCCGCGCAGCGCTCGTCGATGCCGCGCGCCAGCTTCTGGTCCACGACCGTATAGAGGATGATGCCCGGCTCTTCCTCTATGTCCTCGAACACCTTCGCCACCTGCTTTTCGGTGCGGATAAGCGGATAGATATGCTCGATGGCGCGCGCATCCTTGTATTGTGCCGAAGCCGCCCGGCCGGCGGCGAGCAGCGTTTCGCCGGTCGCGTCGGAAATCAGGTGCAGGTGGAAGAAGCTCTGGGGTTTGTTCACAGGGGGTCACCTGGGGCTGTGGGCTTCTGTGGATAAAGCGGGATGAAAAGACGGGTCGGTCGGAGGCGACTGTATCAGATGGCAGTTTGTCCACAATTCGATGCGCTGTCAGCTTCGTCGGGCGACTGGGGACAAGTTTGGGGACGGCTTTTTTCGCCTACAGTCCGTCCACAGGACCTGCCTTTCACCGCTCCGCCTAACGCTTTGACTCGATTGATCGATTCCGACCTATCCCCAGAACCCTACATCTGGGAAAAAGAAGCACGCGACAATATGTTGGCTGGTGTTTTCCGGGGCAAAGCGGGACAGGTGGCAATCACCAGAACCAACAGACTCTTAGAATCAGAAGAATCTTAGATATAAGAATCTTTGATTATAGAAGAGGCCGGGAGAAGCGAGCGCTCGATGCCCCAGAACCGGATCATGCTGGATGTCCTGAAGGGCAAGGCTCATTTTCCGCCTCCGCTCTGGATGATGCGTCAGGCAGGGCGTTATCTGCCGGAGTATCGGGAGACACGCAGGCGAGCAGGCTCGTTCCTCGATCTCTGCTATGATCCAGACCTTGCCGTCGAAGTGACCTTGCAACCGATCGAGCGCTTCGGCTTCGATGCTTCGATCCTGTTTTCCGATATCCTTGTCGTTCCGCATGCGCTTGGCCGTGACGTCCGCTTCGAAGAGGGCAGAGGGCCGCTGCTGACGCCGATCACCGCGCCGGAGATTCTGGCTCTGGAGGGCAAGGTGTTTCACGTGAATCTCGAACCGGTCTACGAGACGGTTCGCCGGTTGCGGGCCAAATTGCCCGACGAGACAACCCTGATCGGCTTCTGCGGCGCGCCGTGGACGGTGGCGACCTACATGATTGCCGGCCATGGCACGCCCGACCAGGCGCCGGCGCGGCTTTTTGCCTATCGCGAGCCGGTGGCCTTTCAACGATTGCTGAAGGTGCTTGCCGAACATTCGGCCGCCTATCTCATCCGCCAGATCGAGGCGGGCGCGGATGTGGTGCAGATTTTCGATTCCTGGTCCGGCGTGCTGGACGATGAAACTTTCGATTTGTTCTGCGTTCAGCCGATGGCCGAGATCGTTGGCCGGGTGCGGGCGGTTTATCCCGATGTCCCGATCATCGGTTTTCCCAAGGGCGCCGGTGCGCGCTACCGGACCTATCGACAGAAGACCGGCGTAACGGCGCTGGGCATCGACTGGACGGTGCCCCTGATTGCGGCGAAGGAATTGCAGCGCTCGGGTGCGGTTCAGGGCAATCTCGATCCCTTGCGGCTCGTGGCTGGCGGCAAGGCGCTGTCGGATGGCGTCGAGGCGATCCTGAGAGCGCTGGGAGACGGCCCGCTGATCTTCAACCTCGGTCACGGCATCACGCCGGAGACGCCGATCGCCCATGTCGAGGCGATGGTGAAACAGGTGCGGAGCGCGACACGCTGATGGCTCAGATGAACAACACGAACAGCACCGGCCAGGCGATGATGCGCATGATATCAGGTATCGCCGTGCTGATCGTTTTCACCGCGCTTTTGTATTTCGCGGCACCCGACAGTTTCTACCCCTGGGCCAAGGCGATCCATATCCTCGCCGTCATCTCGTGGATGGCGGGCATGCTCTATCTGCCGCGGCTGCTGGTCTACCACGCCGATGCCGAGAAGGGCTCGGTGCAGTCGGAAACCTTCAAGGTGATGGAGCGGCGCCTGCTGCGCGGCATCATTAATCCGGCGATGATCGTCACCTGGGTGTTCGGCCTGTGGCTTGCCTGGAAAGGCTTTGGTTTCCAGGGCGGCTGGCTTCACGCCAAGATCGGAGCGGTGCTTTTGCTGTCGGCCATGCATGGCTATCTGGCCGGTGCGGTGCGCAAATTCGCCGAGGACCGTAATGAAAAACCGGCCAGGCACTGGCGGATGGTCAACGAGATCCCCACATTGCTGATGATCGCAATCGTCATCCTGGTGGTGGTCAAGCCGTTCTGATGCATGTTACCCAAAAACGGCCAGGAGACTACGACAGGCATTGATGCGTTTAGGCCTTCATAGGCCATGCAAAACGCAGCTTGCTCTTTCACCCGACCGACGATAAAAGACGGGTCTTCCTTCCCGTCATGCGCCGCCCCTCGTTGTTTTCGGCCGCGCCCGGCATTTGTCGCATCCCGCCGATATTTTCCCAAAGCCTACCCAGACTCCATCTATTCAAGGTCCGTCTATGCAAGAAATGAAACTCGCCGAGTTCAAGAACAAGAAACCGCCAGAGCTGATCGCTTATGCCGAATCGCTGGAGGTCGAAAACGCCAGCGTCATGCGCAAGCAGGAGCTGATGTTTGCGATCCTGAAGAAGCTGGCCGCCCAGGAGATCGAGATCATCGGTGATGGCGTGGTCGAGGTGCTGCAGGACGGTTTCGGCTTCCTGCGCTCCGCCAACGCCAATTACCTGCCAGGTCCCGACGATATCTATATTTCACCGTCGCAGATCCGGCGCTTTTCGCTGAAGACCGGCGATACGGTCGAAGGGCCGATCCGCAGCCCGAAAGAGGGCGAGCGCTATTTCGCGCTGCTCAAGGTCAACACCATCAATTTCGACGATCCCGAGAAGATCCGTCACAAGATCCACTTCGACAATCTGACGCCGCTCTATCCGACCAAGCGGCTGAAGATGGAGATCGAGAATGTCACCACCAAGGACATCTCGGCCCGTGTGATCGACCTGGTGGCGCCGATCGGCAAGGGACAGCGCGCCTTGATCAACGCGCAGCCGCGTACCGGCAAGACGGTTCTGATGCAGAACATCGCCCACTCGATCACCGCCAACCACCCGGAATGCTATCTGATCGTGCTGCTGATCGACGAGCGGCCGGAAGAAGTGACCGACATGCAGCGCTCGGTGAAGGGAGAGGTGATCTCCTCGACCTTCGACGAGCCGGCGGTGCGCCACGTGCAGGTCGCCGAAATGGTCATCGAGAAGGCCAAGCGCCTGGTCGAACATGGCCGCGACGTCGTCATCCTGCTCGATTCGATCACCCGTCTCGGCCGCGCCTACAACACCGTCGTGCCGTCATCCGGCAAGGTGCTGACCGGTGGCGTCGACGCCAACGCGCTGCAGCGGCCGAAGCGCTTCTTCGGCGCCGCCCGCAACATCGAGGAAGGCGGTTCGCTGACCATTATCGCCACCGCGCTGATCGATACCGGCAGCCGCATGGACGAAGTCATCTTCGAAGAGTTCAAGGGCACCGGCAACTGCGAAATCCAGCTCGACCGCAAGGTGGCCGACAAGCGCATCTATCCGGCCATGGACATCCTGAAGTCCGGCACCCGCAAGGAAGACCTGCTGGTTTCCAAGCAGGACCTGCAGAAGATCTTCGTGCTGCGCCGCATCCTGGCGCCGATGGGAACCACCGACGCGATCGAGTTCCTGATCGACAAGCTGAAGCAGACCAAGACCAATGCGGATTTCTTCGATTCGATGAACACGTAAGGGGATGGGGTAGCGATCCTTCGCGCCCCCCTCTGCCCTGCCGGGCATCTCCCCCTCTAGGGGGAGATTATGCCCTTGGTCGCTTTCGGCAATTATCAACGCCGTAAGGTGAGCGGAACAGCGAAGCTGCCGATCTCCCCACTTGAGGGGGAGATGGCCGGTAGGCCAGAGGGGGCGTCTCTCGCCGGCGGTTAGCAAAACTATCGCCGTCGCAACAATCGCTCGAGCTCTTCAGCATCCGTCACCGCCGGCAAACAAACCTGCCCTGTACACAACCATGCACCTGCCTTGTCGGTCGGCGGCAGGATTCCACCGGGTAGCAAGGGTCGATTCGCTGCCGTACCGATCGGCACGACGATGTCGATGCGGCGCGGGTCCGGGGTTCGATTCGCAACCGGAACGAGCTTTGGATCTGTGAACTCATCCACCAACACCAGCTTGAGCGGCTCGATTGCCAGCGCGCAGGCATTGACGATGCCGGCCTGGCCATAGGCCTGCTGCGTCGCGCGGCCGGCGGCATGCTCGGCGACGTGCCAGGCTCTCTCCTGCAGCTCGAGATTGCCGGTGACGGAGGCGAGCCTGACCAGCGCCTCGATGATCTGGCCGGTAGCGGAGGGAATGGCTTCGTCGACATCGCCGCGGATGCGGATCGGCACGTCGGTGCTGTCGGAAGCAGTCAGGTAGTAACCTGTCTTCTCGGCGTCGGCGTGCCAATGCTCGAGCTGCCCGACAAACTGGCCGGCCTGGTCGACATAGCTCCAATCCCCGGTGGCCTCGAACAGCGAGATCGCGGCGTTGGTCATAGCGGCATAGTCGCTGGACAAAGCCGGGAACAGTTTTCTGGCGCCGAGCATCGAATGCGGCAGACGGCCGTCGCGGCTGCCAGAGCTGATATAGGCAAAGGCCTTTGCCGCCACATCGATCCAGTCAGGCCGCGCCAGCGCCCGGCCGGCCTCGGCAAGCGCTGCGATCATCTGGCCGTTCCAGTCGATGAGGGTCTTTGCGTCAAGGCCGGGCCTGACCCGCTCTTCCCGGACAGCAAGGAGTTTCGCCTTGCGCGCGCTGATCTCTTCGCGGTGGATCACATATTGCGATTGCTGAGACAGCGTTTGGTGGACGACCGGCTTGCCTTCCCAGCCATGCGGGCTGGAGAGCGTGAAGTGCTTGAAAAACAATGCGGAATCGTCGCCAAGGGCGGCTTCGATCTCGTGGCGGTTCCAGGTGTAGAACAGACCTTCCTCGCCGTCGCTGTCGGCATCGAGACTGGCGGCAAAGGCACCGCCGTCGACGCGCATTTCGCGCAGCAGCCAGCCGATCGTCTCTTCGATTCGCACCCGGAACAATTCATTGCCGCTTGCGGCATAGGCCCAGTTGCAGAAGCGGAGGAGCTGGGCATTGTCGTAGAGCATCTTTTCGAAATGCGGCACCAGCCATTCGGCGTCGGTCGAGTAACGGCTGAGCCCGCCGCCGATGTGGTCGTAGATGCCGCCGCTCAGCATCTGCTCGAGGCTGTTGAGGACGTCGTCGCGATGGGCGGCATTGCCGTCGCGAAGCCAGGACAGCCACAGCGTTTGCATGAACGGTGCGTTGGGAAATTTAGGCGCGCCGCGCAATCCGCCGAGATCACGGTCGATCATGCCGTCGATACCCTTGGCCAATTCCGCCAGCGTGGCGCGGTCGAGCACGGTTCTGGCATGCGAACCGGCGAGCCGCGTCTCGACATGCGTCGTCAGCCCGTCGGCGCTCTGGTTGAGGCTCGCCCGCTTCTCCCGCCACGCCTTGTCGACTGCCTCCATCACCTGGATGAAGCCGGGGCGGCCGTAGCGCGGCTCGCGCGGGAAATAGGTGCCGCCCCAGAACGGCTTGCCGTCCGGGGTCAGGAACATGGTCAGCGGCCAGCCGCCCTGCTCGCCCATCGAGGACAGCGCCGCCATATAGATCTGGTCGATGTCCGGGCGCTCCTCGCGGTCGACCTTGATATTGACGAACAGACGGTTCATGACGGCGGCGACGCCATCGTTTTCGAAGCTTTCATGCGCCATGACATGGCACCAATGGCAGGCGGCATAGCCGACCGAGAGCAGGATCGGCCTATCCAGCGCTTTCGCCTCTTCGAGCGAAGCCGGCGACCAAGCCCGCCAGTGGACGGGATTGCCGCTGTGCTGCTGCAGATAGGGGCTGGCTTCTTCGGCAAGCAGGTTTTGCGCGGGCAGCGTCACTGGGCAAACTCGTATGCGATTGGCTGATAGGCGTGAAGCTAGGGCGGTTCAGTAGAGCGGGCAAATGATTTCAGGCGATTCCATCGTAGCGCTGTCGAGCGGCCGGCTGCCTGCCGGCGTCGCCGTCATCCGAATTTCCGGCCCGCAGACTCGATTCGTGGTCGAAACGATTGCTGGGACTATGGTTAAGGACCGCGCGGCGGTTCTGCGCCGATTCAGGGCGTCTGACGGGACATTGCTCGATACCGGCCTGGTTGTGTTCTTTCCCGGCCCGGCCAGTTTCACCGGCGAGGACGTCGCGGAATTCCACGTTCATGGCGGCCGTGCCGTTGTGGCAAAAATGCTGGAGACGATGACCGGTTTTGGCGGCGTCAGGCACGCGGAACCGGGCGAATTCACGCGTCGCGCCTTTCTGAACGGCAAGGTAGACCTGGTCGAGACCGAGGCGCTGGCGGATCTCGTCAATGCCGAGACGGAGGCGCAGCGGCGCTTCGCGGTCCAAAATGCCGGAGGCGCCCAAAGCGAACTCTATCTCGGCTGGCGCCGCAGGCTGATCC
>NZ_RZQA01001119.1:0-1668 GCF_004022915.1 Mesorhizobium sp. M7A.F.Ca.US.006.04.2.1 | reverse complement strand
CCCGGGATGCGATTCCCCCGCCGATCTGCAACAGATCGCCCAATGCCACGCCATGTCCGAGCAAGGCGGCCTGCTTTGAAAGCGACGCATCCGCCAGCATCGGCCCGCGCGCGGGCACGGCGTCGGCGGGCACGCCGGCCGCTTCGAACCAGCGCACCCAGCCCTGGCGATTCTCCTCGTGCAAAAGCGTGTAGCGGCCAAGATCGATTGGCTTCCTGAGGGCAGGGCCAGAAGCAAGCAGCGCCGGCGACAGGACCGGCGAATCGACCGTCGAGGCAAGCCGCTCGGCCTGGCTGCGCGGCCACGAGTCGGCATGCGCGCTGAAGCGCAAGGCAAGCTCCGGCTGATCGCTGCGGAACTCGATCAGCCTTGGATCGACCTCGAGAGAGACGTCGATGTCGGGCCGCAATTGGCGAAAGCGGTTGAGCCGGGGCACCAGCCACACGGAGGCAAGCGACGGCTCGACACTGACACGGACCACGGACTGCGCCGGTGTCGCCACCAGATCGCCAAGCAAGGTATCGATGGCGTCGAAACTTCTGACAAGCTGATCCAGCAGACGCCGGCCGGTGTCGGTCAGTTCGACTCGTCGATGGTGACGTTCGAACAAGGGTCGATGCAGGAAGATTTCGAGCTCGCGGATCTGCCGGCTGATCGCCGCCTGCGAGACGAAAAGCTCCTCGGCCGCCCGGCTGAAGCTCAGATGCCGGCCCGCCGCCTCGAAGCTCCTCAATGCCGTCAGCGGCAGGCGCCCACGCTTCATTTCGCATAACCCAGGATTATCCGAAGTGGAAATTATACTCGTTTGAAGGCGAAGGCCAGCGGCGGTCTAATCCATGTCAAAGGAGACCGACCATGATCCAGTTGCTGAACATTTTTGGCGATGTCATGCGGATCGCGACGTTTCAATGGCGTGACGAAAAGCAGCATTCAAAGCGCCGCGAGGGGCCGGCCAGTCGTGGCCGCTGGGCGCCGTCGGCTGACAGGCAGCCGTTTCGCCGTTCCCGTCCGTGATGGCGGGGCGCGCAAGGAGGGGGGATTGCGTTCTCCGGCGGAAGTCCACATCTATCGCCTGGGAAACGCGATACGGAGACTGTGGTGCGCGACCAGCATGGGCATGCGCATATAGACGGGTCGCAAAAACGCGGCCGCAACTGGCCCGGCCCCTGGCGCAAGACGCCAGGCCGTCTCCTCGGCACGTCGCTCGTGCGCCTCTACCAGCTGACGCTGTCGGGCTTTGTCGGCAATTCCTGCCGGCATCTGCCGACCTGTTCGGAATATGCGCATGAGGCGATCGCCCGCCATGGCCTGTGGGCCGGCGGCTGGATGGGATTCTTCCGCGTGCTGCGCTGCGGGCCATTCGGCACGCATGGCATAGACCTGGTGCCGGAGGCGCTTGCGGATCGCTATCTCTGGTTCATGCCCTGGCGGTACTGGCGGATCGGCAGCAAGCACGGCAAAGCGCAGGAATGATGGCCGGGGGGAGAGCAGGTTTACGATCCGGTAGGGTTAACAACAGCCTGCACAAAGACTGCGCATTTGAGACAAAATCGAGACAAGAGACCCCGCTAAGCCGCTCACGAACCCCCTTCTGGAGCGAGCAGAAAATGCGCAATTTCGACCGTCTTCCCTTCATCTTTGCCGGGATCCTGTTCCTGCTCGCCTGGC
>NZ_RZQA01001118.1:0-1674 GCF_004022915.1 Mesorhizobium sp. M7A.F.Ca.US.006.04.2.1 | reverse complement strand
GGAAAAGGCCGCCGAACGACCAGAATGCCTGGCCGCCGAGCGACTGCTCCGGCTCCTGGTCGACGATGATGATTTTCTTGCCGGCCTCGGCGAGCTCGGCGGCGGCAACCAGCCCTGCAAGGCCGGCGCCGACAATGATCACGTCCGCATCGTCAGCCATTTTTCCTCCCAGAATTAGCCGGCTATTTCAATGCAAGGAATTCAGACGGTCTCCCAGCCTTCTTTGCCGCCGGCGCGGAAGATGGCGTCGATGACTTTCTGATTGAGCACCGATTCCTCCAGCGTGAAGACGCGCTCCTTGCCGCCCTGTGCCGCGCGCGCGAAGGTCTCGACCTCCAGCCGGTACTGCTGCGTGCCGGGAAAGCGAAAAACCTGCGCCTCGGTGTGGTTCTGGTTGTGCAGTTCGACGCGGTGGTGGTCGTAGAGCCCGGCATTGAAAGGCGAGAACAACTCGATGAAACCCTTCTCGCCGTGGAACACCATCACCTGGCGCGCCGCCATCTGAGTCGACAGATAGAACGACAGCTCGAAGTCACCGAAATCGGCACGGATCGAGGAGTAGATGTCGGTGCCGAATGTCTTGTCGCGCTCGATCGTTGCCTGCACGCGCAGCGGCTCCTTGCTGGTGGAAAAGCGCGTCGACACGGTCGGGTAAACGCCGATGTCGGGCAGCGCGCCGCCGCCGAGGTCGAGCTGGTTGCGCATGTTGCTGGGGTCGACGTTGTAGTAGGAGAACGCGCCCTGCACATGGCGCAGCCGGCCGATGGCGCCGCTGGCGATGAGCTCGCGCACCTTGATCCATTGCGGGTGGTAGATGACCATGAAGGCTTCGCAGACCAGCACCCTTTTCTGGTCGCGCAGCTTGATCAGCGGCAGGATGTCCTTGGCGTCGAGCGCCAGCGGCTTTTCGACCAGCACATGCTTGCCGGCTTCGATGGCCTTGGCCGCCCACTCGACATGCTGCGAGGTCGGCAGCGGGATGTAGACGCCGTCGACCTCGTTGGAGGCAAGCAGTTCCTCATAGGAGCCGAAGGCATGGCGCGCACCGAAGCGATCGGCCAGCGCCTTGGCCTTCGACAGATCGCGGCTGGCGATCGCCGACAGCACGCTATTCTCCGCCTCGACCATCGCCGGCAACAAATGCTCGCGGCCGATCTTGGCCGTCGACAACACACCCCATCGGAACATCAGGCATCTCCATCACGATTACAGGCGACGAGGTTTGCCCGAAATCGCCGGAAAAGCCAATGACGAGGTCAGCCCCTTTTGCCGGTCAGCGTCATGTCGAAGTCGACGATGTTGGAATAGATCGGCGTGCCGACATCCATGCCGTAGCGCGACCTCAGCACCTTGCCGGTGACATGGAATTTGATCATGCCGGCCTTGAGACCGCCGAGCTCGGCCGTGAATTTTTCCGGGAACGTCTTGCCGCGCGCCGTCAGCCGGCCGCTGACGAGAGCCGTGGTGTCGCTGGTTCGGGTCACGCTGGTAGAGCGGAACTGGATTTCCGGGCTGTTGGCGGCATCAAACACCGCGTCGGAGCGCAGGAAGGCATCGATACGGCCCTGGCCGGTGCCGACGCTTTCGGGAAAAATGGTGAAATTGACAGCTGAGCGCCCGACATCGCTGTTGTCGATGCGGATCGAGCCCTTGAAGCGGGCGAAGGTGCCATTG
>NZ_RZQA01001117.1:0-1675 GCF_004022915.1 Mesorhizobium sp. M7A.F.Ca.US.006.04.2.1 | reverse complement strand
GAATTCGGCCTGGTCAACCGCATCGTGCCGCGCGAATACCTGAATCAGATCGTCACCAAATACGCGCAAACCATTGCTTCCAAATCATCTTTGGTGGTCAAGACGGGCAAGGAGGCGTTTTACGCGCAGGCCGAAATGGGGCTGGCGGATGCTTACACCTATACCGGCCGGATCATGGTCGAAAACATGCTCGCGCGCGACGCCGAGGAAGGCATCGGCGCCTTCATCGGCAAGCGCAAGCCGGAATGGACGGACGAATAGGAGCAGCACCATGGAGCCGCGAATCTCTATCATTACCATCGCCACCGATGATCTGGACCGCGCGGTGCGCTTCTACGAGGCTATGGGCTTGAAGCGGCATGCCGGTATCACCGACGGTGTCGCCTTCTTCCAGATGGGCGGCGTCATTCTTGGTCTGTTCCCACGTGCCAGCGCAGAAGAGGATTCCGGCATCGCCTTCGCCGCGGCGCCATCGGCGGTCTACCTCGCCTACAACACCCGCTCCGACGCCGAAGTCGACGACGTGCTCGCCAGGGCGGAAAAAGCCGGCGGCCGCATCGTCAAGCCGGCCGGCCGCGCCTTCTGGGGCGGCTGGTACGGCTACTTCGCCGACGCCGACGGGCATGTCTGGGAAGTGGCGCACAATCCGGCCTTTCCGATCGCCGAAGACGGCACGATTTCGCTACCTGGCTGATGGCCCATCGCAAGCAGCTGACGCGGCTCAAGGCTCCCTATCTGAAGCGCATCCTGCTCGATGCCGTGCGGGTCGAGGATTGGGAAAAATATCCATGGAACCTGCCGCTGTTTCGCGGCCACGACTTCGAACTCGAATTCACCACGCCGATCACCATCATCGTCGGCGAGAACGGCACCGGCAAATCGACGCTGCTCGAGGCGATCGGTGCGCTGGCCGGCTATGACGAAGCCGGTGGCGGCAAGGGATATAGGCCGGTCGACCATTCCAGCGCCATCGACAAGAGCGGTGCTGCGCTGGCAAACACGTTCCGTGGCCACTGGCTGCCGAAAGTCACTGCCGGCTGGTTCTTTCGTGCCGAATCCTTCTACTCCGTGGCCCGATATCTCGATCAGGCGGCACTGGAAGACCCTTTCAGGCCCCCGCCGCCGGACTTCCTGTCCTGGTCGCATGGCGAGGGCTTTATCCGTTTTTTCGAGGAGCGCTGCCGCAGGCAAGGCATCTACATCCTCGACGAACCCGAAAGCGCACTGTCGCCGACGCGACAGATCGAGCTGCTCAAGATGCTGCGGCGCATGGACCAGTCGGGCACCGCGCAAGTGATCATGGCGACGCATTCGCCGCTGCTGATGGCTTGTCCTGGCGCGCGGCTGTTCCGCATCAGCCGGTTCGGGCTCGATCCCACGGATTTCAGCGATACCGATCATTTTCGCATGATGCGCGACTTCTGCACCGATCCGCAGGCCTTTATGGAGGAAGCGCTGCGGGAGGATGACGCGTGAGCGCCGGCGATGATGACCTCAACTGGCGCGTCGAGCAGGCGTGCCGCGAAGGCTGGCCGGCGGCGACCGAGACGTTGGTTGATGGCTGGCTTCTGCGGCGATCGGGCGGACGGATCCGGCGTACCAATTCGGCCAATCCCTTGCGCGGCGAGCGTGGCGCGCCTGATGCAGTCATCGACGCCGCCGAGTCCTTCTACAT
>NZ_RZQA01001116.1:0-1678 GCF_004022915.1 Mesorhizobium sp. M7A.F.Ca.US.006.04.2.1 | reverse complement strand
CCGCCAAAACCGCCGATCTCGCCATCGGCGCCCGGCCGGCGCGTCGCGCGCACCAGCGGCTTGATCTTCTCGACCATGAGATTGCCGGCATCGATATCGACACCGGCCTCGGCATAGGTGAGCCCGTTCTTGCGCTTGTTCACGTCGCGCTTGCTCATTTCTGGTGCCCGTTCAGCAATTTTCCTTGTCGCGGGCTCTTCGCATGAACGGTTTCTGTCCGCAAGGATAACGGCCATCTCGGCCTACAAAACCGTGGACAGCGCGCACGTACAGGCGCTCGTGATTGGCGAAAGCCAAGCTGAAGGCCGCTCCCGTGCGGGGAGATCGGCAGCTCCTCCCTTGTTGCCACCCGCCATCTTCATCATCTATCTCCGACCAAGAGGAGGTGCCAGGCATTTGACCATCCCCAACCTGATCACCATCCTGCGCCTTGTCCTGGTGCCGGCGGTGGTGCTGGCGATGCTGCAGGCGCGCTGGGACTGGGCTTTTGCCGGGTTCCTCGTCGCCGGCATTTCGGACGGCGTCGATGGCTTCATCGCCCGCCGTTTCAACCAGCAGTCCACGCTCGGCGCCTATCTCGATCCGATCGCCGACAAGCTGCTGCTGGTTTCGGTGTTCGTGGTCATGGGCCTCATCGGGCAATTGCCGCTGTGGCTGGTCGTCACCATGGTGTCGCGCGACGCGTTGATCGTCTGCGCGGTTTTGCTGTCCGCCGTCATGGCCCATCCGGTCGAGATGAAACCGCTTTTCGTGTCGAAGGCCAACACCGCCATCCAGATCGTGCTGGCGGCGGTTGTGCTGGGTGAACTTGCCCTGTCGGTTCATCTCGACCCGCTGAGGCCGGTTCTCATATTGCTGTCTGGGGTCTTGACCGTGGCTTCGGCCGCAGCCTATCTCGTGACTTGGCTGAGGCACATGAGCTGACATGACGAAGGCTCCACTCCGGACATCCGAGACAGAAGCGGCGGCGATCGAGGCCGCGGCCGCCGACATCGCCGCGTCCGCGACCTTTCGCCGCCAGATCTTCTTCTGGCTGGCCGGCGCCGCGCTGCTGGCGCTTTTCCTCTATGTCTTCAGCGCCATCCTGCTGCCCTTCGTCGCCGGCATGGTGCTTGCCTATTTCCTCGATCCCGTTGCCGACCGGCTGCAGCGGCTCGGCCTGTCGCGTTTCATGGCGACGGTGGTCATCCTCATCACCTTCCTCATCGTGCTGGTCCTGGCCTTTGTCATCCTCATTCCGGTTCTGGCCACGCAGATGGCCGATTTCGCCGGCAAATTGCCGGAATATCTGACCCGGCTGCAAAGCCTGATCACCTCGTTCGATCCGAAATGGCTGGAGCAGAAGTTCGGCGTCAACGCCAATAGCTTGCGCGACGGGCTGAATTCGCTGCTGACCTCCGGCTTCGGTTTTGTCACCACCGTCTTCACCTCGCTGTGGAGTTCCGGCATGGCGCTGGTTTCTGTGGTCAGCCTGTTCGTGGTGACACCGGTGGTCGCCTTCTACATGCTGCTCGACTGGGACCGCATGGTGGCGGTCATCGACGGCTGGGTGCCACGCGACAACGTCCAGACCGTGCGCGCCATCGCACGGGACATCAACACCGCCACGGCAGGCTTCGTGCGTGGCCAGGGCACGCTGTGCCTGGTGCTGGGCGCCATGTATGCCACCGGGCTGACG
>NZ_RZQA01001115.1:0-1683 GCF_004022915.1 Mesorhizobium sp. M7A.F.Ca.US.006.04.2.1 | reverse complement strand
AGGCAAGCTCGACGAACTGGCTCTCGACCGGCTTGACCTCTATTTTGCCGGACGCACCAAGGCGCCGCTACTGTTCGATGCGATTTTCGGCGCCTGCGCGGCCACAGCAGCGCGACCGGAAGGCAAGACCAACCCGCTGTCGCCGTTGCCGGCACCCGAGATGATCGGCATCAGCGACGACGAGGCCTTGATGCCGCGCACCCGCCCGACATTCGAAGGATACCGGTTGCTGCGCGAATACTTCATGATGCCCGAGCGTTTTCACTATGCACGGGTTTTGGGATTGCAGCCTGTCGTGCGCCAATGCGCGGCCGGACTCGAGATCATTTTCCTGTTCAAACGCACGGTTCCCGAGCTGGCCGATCTGACGCCGGCGGACTTCGAACTTTTCGCGACACCGATCATCAATCTGTTCGAACGCGAGTGCAACGTCGTCGAAGTCGATGAACGCAAGACGCGCCAGGTGTTGCATGCGGACCGGACGCGGGCGCGTGACTTCGAAATCTACCGGGTCATCCGCGTCGAGGACGCCGACACGGAAGGTAACGACGCTGAAATCCCCGAGCTCTTCAGCCTGGGTCAGAACGGCGGTAGTGGTTGGGTCTATTCGACCGAAAGGCGCCCTCGCCGCGCGATGGAGGAGGAGCGCCGCGAAGGCCTGACGCGAACGTCCTATACCGGGGATGACGTTTTCCTGGCCGTGTCCCGGCCGCTCGTAAGGCCGGCGACCCGGCCGCTGAAGCGGCTCGACGTGATGGCGCTTTGCACCAATCGTGATCTGCCGATCCTCGATGACAATCCGACGTTGACGTTAGAGGCCGGCGACCCGGTCGAAACCGTGAGGCTTCTTGGCGCCTTGCGTGCGCCGCAGCCAGCTATTCCTGCGGCACTGCCTGCTGGGGCCGACGGGGAATCGCGGGCCGATGATCTCGCCTGGCGGCTGGTGGCGCAGCTCGCGCTCAACTTTCTCAGTCTTGCCAAAGAAGGCCGCGGCATCGATCCCCTGCATGCGCTACTCGACCTTTATGCCGATCGCGGCGATCCAAGCCTTGCCCGAAATGTGCATTCGATCGTGCGTATCGACTCGCAGCCGGTCATCGAACGTCTGCAAATCGATGGACCGATGTGCTTTGGACGCGGTACCGAAGTCACGTTGCATGTTGATCAATCGGTCCTGGCCGGCCAAAGTACCTTGCTGCTTTCGGCCTTGCTGGCGCGGTTGTTTGCTCGTCACGCCGGGATAAACGGCTTCGTGCGAACTCGCACGCGGCTGCTGCAGAAGCAGGAGGATGTGCCATGGCCGATGACGCCCGGCAATCGCTACCTGATCTAGACACGCCCGGCCCGAACAGGGCCGAAGGTCTGTCCGAGACGTTCGACTTTTTCGAACTGCTGCGCCGCCTCGAACAACGGAACGGTCTGTTCGGCCATTCCGGCCGTCCCGACCGTGAGCCGGCACGGCTCGGCCAGCATGTGCGCCTAGCCTTTTCCGCACGGGACCTGGTTGTGTTCCGCGAAGCCCGCGATGCGGCACCGGCCCGGGTCACGGTGGCAAATTTTGGTCTGCTGGGACCCGAGGGTCCAATGCCGCTGCATCTGACGCGCTGGGTGCTCGACCGGCTCTCGCAACGCTGGTTCGCCGGCGCCGAGGCACAACTGACCAGCGACACGACGTTCGTCGAC
>NZ_RZQA01001114.1:0-1689 GCF_004022915.1 Mesorhizobium sp. M7A.F.Ca.US.006.04.2.1 | reverse complement strand
TCCTTGACGAGTCCACCTCCATGCTGACGCCGAAAGGTATCGACGAACTGGGCGCGCTGATGCGCCGCCTTGTCGAGCAGGGCCTTGCGATCGTCTTCATCACCCACAAGCTCAAGGAGGCGGCTGCCTTCGGCGACCGCATCTCGGTGCTGAAGCTTGGCCGCAAGGTCGGCGAGATTCCACCCGAGCGGTTTCGCACGCTGGGCGAACAGGAGATCGTCTCGGAGATCGTGGAATTGATGTTCGGCAAGCAGAAGGATGACCCGGAAGCCGTCGAGCGTCCTGTCCGCACTGCCCGCGCCGGCGCTGACCCGCTGCTTCAGGTGACGGACCTGGCGGTAGCGGCGACGGACAATGCGCCGGGCCTGTCGTCGATCTCCTTCGACATCCGCCCGGGCGAGATCCTCGGCATAGCCGGCATCGACGGCAACGGCCAGAAGCAGCTGGCGGAAGCGCTGGCCGGCCAGCGTACAGCCACAAGCGGCTCGGTGCGGCTGGACGGCGCCGCCATCGAGACGCTGAGCGTCGGCGAGCGCCGCCGGCGCGGCCTTCGCTACCTGACCGACGACCGACTGGGCGAGGGCACTGTCGGCACCTTCCCGGTCTCGATCAATTTCTTCCTCAAGCAGGTCGGCGCGGCCCCGTTCTGGCGCAACGGCGTCGAGCAGCGCGCGGAGATCGACAAGCGCGCCGCGCAGCTCGTGCGCGAATACGACGTGCGCACGCCGAGCCTGAAGACGCCCGTCGCGCGGCTGTCCGGCGGCAACATCCAGAAGGTGCTTCTGGCAAGGGAACTGGCTGAAGGCGCCAAGGTGGTGATCTTCAACAAGCCGACCTATGGGCTCGATCTCGCCAACACATTGGCGTCGCGCCAGCGCATTCGCGATACGGCGGCGCGTGGCCTTGCCGTGCTGCTGATCTCCACCGACCTCGAGGAATTGCTTGGCATGTGCGACCGCATCGCCGTCATCGCCGACGGCGCTTTGGTCGGCACCGTCGAGAACGTAGACGACGCCCGCACAAAGGTCGGTCGCCTGATGATCGGACTTGCCGCATGAGCATCGACACCGCACCCACGGTCAGCGCCACCGCACTCGATGCCACGAGCGGGGCAGCGACGCGCCGCGACATCCTGCATCGGCTGCTGATGACGCTCGGCCCGATCCTTATCGCGCTGGTCATAGCCGGCTGTATCCTGCTTGCCGTCGGCGTCGACCCGCTGGCCTATTATGGCTTCGTGCTGGAGAAGGGACTGTTCTCGCCGCTCGGCATCCAGCAGACACTGACGCGCATGGCGCCGCTGCTGTTTCTCGCCGCCGGCCTGATCGTCGCCTTTCGCGCCGGCATGTGGAATCTGGGCGGCGACGGCCAGTTCCTGCTTGGCGCGGTGACGGCGGCTGCCAGCGCTCCCGTGTTCGTGCAGATCATGCCAGCCTGGCTGGCGCTGGTCTGCTCGCTCCTCATCGCCATGGTGGTGGCGATGATCTGGTCGCTGGTGCCGGCGCTGCTGCGTGCCTATCAGGGCGTCAACGAGATCATCACCACCCTGATGATGACGTTCCTCGGCACCTCGCTCGCCAATGTGCTGGTCAAGCTGGCGTTTCGCGACCCAAGCACGACCGTGCCGCAGACGCGCACGCTGCCGGTGGAGGACCGGCTGCCGCGCCTGTTCGAAACGACCATCACCAG
>NZ_RZQA01001113.1:0-1689 GCF_004022915.1 Mesorhizobium sp. M7A.F.Ca.US.006.04.2.1 | reverse complement strand
TTGCGTGGTTTTCGATTATATCGTCGTGGGTGGTGGCTCCTCTGGATGCGTGATGGCGAGCAGGCTCTCCGCCTATGGCGCTCGCGTGCTGCTCATTGAAGCTGGCCCTGATACGCCGCCGAATGCCATTCCTGACGACATCCAGGATGGCGACCCAACGCGTGCTTACCTTAATCCCGGTTATCGATGGCAGTCACTCCACGCGACAACGGTGCGAGGTGGCCGCAAGCCTGTCCATTACGAACAGGCGCGCGTCATGGGTGGCGGCTCCAGCATCAATGCCCAAGTCGCCAACCGCGGCGGGCCCGGAGATTACGATGAGTGGGCCTCAAGCGGTGCAACGGGCTGGGGTTGGGAAGACGTGCTGCCCTACTTCCGTCGTCTAGAATGCGATTTGGATTTCGGCGGGGAATTTCATGGCACGAACGGCCCCTTGCCAATCAAACGTGTGCGCCAATCAGACTGGTCGGGCTTCATCCGGGCAATCTCCGATGCTTACGATGCTTTGGGGCTTCATTTCAGGCCAGACTTCAATGGTGCATTCGGTGATGGCTATTCAGTTGTCCCATTGACCAACCGCAATGGTCATCGGGTCTCCTCCGCGATGGCGTACTTACCCGAAACCGTCCGCTCTCGCCGCAATCTAACGATTTTATCCGAAACGACAGTTGCGCGGCTGACCTTTTTGGGAACAACGGTAACGGGGGTCGAGACGGAGAACAAATCGGGCGTGCAATCGTATAGCGCTTCTTGCGTTATCCTGTGCGCAGGAGCACTCCATTCACCCGCCATATTGATGCGCTCCGGGATCGGCCCCGCGAAGGAATTAGTACAATTCGGAATCCCTATCGTTGCAGATTTGAAAGGTGTGGGCCAGAATCTTCAGGAACACCCCACGATTTGCGTTTCGGCCTATTTGAAGCCGGCCGATCGCTTGTCACCCGGCGTGAGCGAATATATTCAGATGCACGCCCGCTACTCGTCGGGTTACGAAGGCTGCCCGTCGACCGATATGGCAATATCGACTGTTGCCAAATCATCCTGGCACCCGCTGGGGAGGCGCCTCGGCACTCTCGCCGTGTGGGTCAATCGCAGCTACTCGACGGGAACTGTGGCGCTCAAGGGTAGTTCGCATAAAATAGAGCCGGAGGTCGATTTCAACTGGTTGAGCGACAAGCGGGACGCCGAGCGCCTCAAGCAGGGCTTTCGCTTCATAGTCCGCCTGCTGCAGCAAGATTCGCTGTCCTCTGTGGCGCTGGACCCGTTTCCGTCAGCGTTGAATGCGCGAGCGAAGCTGGTGAGCAAGGTCACAAGCACAAACTATGCACTCACGTCATTTCTGGCGCTGCTCATGGACGCGTCGCCGCGGCTGCGCCGTGGGCTGATTAGGCGCGTCATAACGGATGGGGATAGCATTTCCGATCTCGTCAACGACGAGAAACATCTGGATCGGTATATTCGCCAGAACGTCATCCCAAGTTGGCATCCGACGTCGACCTGCAGGATGGGGGCAGCCGCGGATCCTGGCGCTGTGACCGATCCGTCGGGACGCGTTCATGGTATTTTGGGTTTGAGGATCGCCGACGCTTCCGTCATGCCATTTTGCCCTCGGGCGAACACAAACATTCCGACGATTATGGTGGCTGAGAAATTGGCCGACACAACCTTGAGAGACGGCAGACGGAGCTA
>NZ_RZQA01001112.1:0-1692 GCF_004022915.1 Mesorhizobium sp. M7A.F.Ca.US.006.04.2.1 | reverse complement strand
GTCTTGACCACCCAGTTCTCCGGGTCAGGCGGCTGGTCCCATCGCAGTTGCGGATGCGGGATGCCGAGTTCGGCACAATCATCGGCCAGCAACTGCGGATCCTTGATCCTGCGGATCGCGGCGCCGCCATTGCCGGCGAGCCGAAAGTGTCGCGCGATTTTGTCCACGGTCTCAGGCATCCGCTCAAACCCTGAGCCCAGGACAATGGCGGCCGGCAGGTCGTCGCCAGCCAATCGCCGAAGCGTGTCGATGATGCGCTCGCCGTCGATGCCTCCTTGCAGGTCGCCTGGCAGCATTGTCGCGCGTTCTGCGAGCGCGACGGTGTCCGTATCGCAAAAGAAATCGGCGACCAGCGGACGATAGCCGGCGCGACGCGCGGCGGCGGCCAGCGCCCGGCCTGAAATTGCCGCGATCAAAAGAGATCCGGCGTTACTTGGCAATCTCGCGTGCAAGGGAAAACGCTTCCTGAAAACCGAGCGTGATCGTCTTTTCGGATTCGATCATTCTTTTGAAGAGACCGAATTCGACCTTATATTTGACATTGCCGATGGCAAGCGGACCAATGCCGACAGCTTTTGCCGCATCGAGTGGATCACCATTGGCATTGACGGCCAATCCTTCGATGCCGGCCGGGGGAACGGCATTGACGTCGGCCGCAATAAGCAGGTCATTGCCTTTCAATTGGGCTTTGGAGACCACCTGGACGCCAGCTTTGGCGCAAGCCAGGATAATTTCGTTGGCTTCGACCAGCTTTGTCTTGCGGGCGTCGCTCGATCCGTCAGCCGCATCGACGGTGAGGTGGAACCTGCTTTCGATCTCGGCCGCGATCTGCTTGACCCGTTCGATGCCGTCATGGCCGACAAGTGTGACCCGGGCACCTTCCCCTGCCGCGATGACGGCGGTGCAGAAGCCGACGACTCCGGTGGCGCCGAAAACAGCCACCCTCGTATCCCTGAGCGCACGCTGGAATTTCTTCTCCAGCGCCTTTTCGACCTTGGCCACCATCGCCGCGGCTGTGGTGAACGAGCCGGCTGGATCGGCAAATACCGAAACCTGGAAAGGCGGCACCATCGCCTTCTTCGCGGCGTCGAACATGTCGAGCGCCAACGAGGCATCCTTCCCGGCGATGAAGATGCCGGTGTCGACACCCGCATCCGGCGGGCGTGAAAAGATCGCGTCCTGGACCAGTCCTGTCACTTCGGCCAGGCCCACATCGACATAGGGGACGACGGCGTCGAAACCTGCGTCGAGCGCCATGTTCACGTCGAAGGGGCTCATCTGCTTCAACGGTGTCAGCATGTGCAGGATGTGTTTGCGGGCCATTTCTTGCCTTTCTGCCTGAAACTGAAGCGTCAGCTGCCGACGAGATCCAGCCTGGTTGAACTGATCTTCGCGCCGGAGTTCCTGCCCTTGACGATCTTGACCTCAAGGCCGCCCTCAACTGTCGTCTTCCGAACCGCGTCGACGAACTTGAGTGCGGCGTCCTGCGATGGCGCGAAGGCAAAGCCTGTCGGCCCCCAGGAACTCTGGCCGATGCCGACGGCGCCTGCTTCATTGAGACAGTGGGCCACCATCTCGACCCGCTTCGAGGTGAACACGCCGCCCTGGGCCGGGGCGAAATGGCTGCCGATCAGCATCTGTATCGCGGTGACGGCGGCGCCGAATGCCGGAAGGTCCCGCTCGACCAAAGCC
>NZ_RZQA01001111.1:0-1693 GCF_004022915.1 Mesorhizobium sp. M7A.F.Ca.US.006.04.2.1 | reverse complement strand
GCCGTCGAGGAAGGCAATCTCACCGTCCAGATCGCGCAGCTGCGCAAGCTGCTTGGCCCGTCGGCGACAACGGCGAATGGATATCCACCGTTCCGCGCGTCGGCTACCGTTTCACGGGGGCCGTCGAACAGCTGGGCGAGGCCAGGCGAAAACCCTTGCCGCTGCCCGACAAACCGTCGATAGCCGTGCTGCCCTTCGTCAATTTCAGCAACGATCCCGAGCAGGATCCCTTCGTGGATGGGTTGACGGAAGACCTGATCACCGACCTGTCCAGAATCTCCGGCCTGTTCGTCATCGCCCGCAACTCGACCTTTGCCTACAAGGGAAAAGCGATGGACGTGCGCGAGATCGCCGGGGATCTTGGCGTGCGCTACCTGTTGGAAGGCAGTGCAAGACGCGCCGCGGGGCGCGTGCGCATCAACGCACAGCTGGTCGACGCGATGAGTGGCGATCATCTGTGGGCGGAACGCTTCGATCGCGGCCTGGAGGATATCTTTGCCGTTCAAGACGAGGTGACGGCCAAGATCGTGGAAGCGCTGCTTGGCCGGCTGCGCGCGCCGCCGCCGCGCAATCGGCCGCGAAATCTGGAGGCCTACGACCTCTGCGTGCGGGCGCGAAAGCTGATCGACGACTCGCCGCAGATGGCGCAGGAAGCGCATCTGATGCTGACGCGCGCGGTGTCGCTCGATCCTGATTATGCCGAGCCCTATCGTTGGCTTGCCATGAACCACTGGATGGGACAGGTGCATTGGGGCGGACCAACCGAGGCTGCCCGCAGCGTTGCCCTGGAGCTGGCGCGCAAGGCGGTGGCGATCGATCCCAACGACGCCGGTTGTCGCTGGATCCTGGCTTATCTGCTTGCTTATGAGCGCAGCTTCACTGAAGCGGATGCGGAATTCGCCAAAGCGATCGAGCTCGACCCGAACGAGGCCGACACCTGGGCGGCATTGTCCGACATCGCGGTCCTGGCCGGACGGGTCGAAGAGGGCCTCGAGCACATCGGCAAGGCGTTCCGGCTGAACCCGTTTCCGGCGAGCTGGTACTATCTGACGCTCGGCCAGGCGCAATATGCGGCGCGCGACTACCAAGCCGCGATCGAGACGTTGCGCCGTGACGAGACCTATCGCACAAGCTCACGCCGTTTCCTGGCGGCAAGCATGGCCCAACTCGGCCGGCTCGACGAGGCGCGCGCAGAGGCTGAACTGTTCCTCGTCGGCAACCCGCATTTCACAACCCATCACTGGGCGACGACCGAGCCATTCCGCGACGCCGCTACGCTCGAGCATTTCGTCGATGGTTTTCGCAAGGCCGGTCTTCCGGAGTGACGCGCCGGCATCCGGCCCGCCCGCAGCAAAGGCGACGTGGTGCGCTAACCCAGTCTAGACGTCGGTATGATCTCGGTGGCGCGACACCTTCTCGCGGTTGCCGCAGGTGCGCATGCTGCACCAGCGCCGCTTGCCGCCTCGCGACGTATCGAGGAAAAGCCAGCCACAGCGAGGGCAGGAATGCAGCCTGTCGCGCGGCAGGGTGAAGAATGCTTCGATGGACAGCATGGCCAGCAACGCGGTGACGGCGTCCGGATCGCGCCACCGGCCAAGGGCAAGCTCCGGCCTGGTGCCATCCAGCTCGATAGACCCGGCGGCAAGCGAGCTTGCCGCCGGGTCTATCGAGCTGGATGGCACCAGGCCGGAGC
>NZ_RZQA01001110.1:0-1693 GCF_004022915.1 Mesorhizobium sp. M7A.F.Ca.US.006.04.2.1 | reverse complement strand
TCTGTTCTGAACTAGCGCCTGACATTACACGTCCCCCTGAATTGCTGCGCGGCTCAGGCATCTGGCGCCCTTTCGGAGCAGCGTCATGCCGTCGCGTCGATGGATGTCAATGGCGTGCCGCACGCTGCGGCCCACCGTTTTGTGCCCGTCATGCGTGATGGGGCACTTTGTCGGTATCGTTTCCGGCCGCGTGGGGCTTGGCCCAGGCGAAGCGCCGTTCGATCCGCTTCTGCAGGATCATCAGTACATAGACCATCGCCAGGTAGTAGAGGGAGGTGACGGCGTAGAACTCGGCATAGCGGAACGTTGAGGCGACGCTTTGCTGGGTGACCGCCATCAGTTCCGTCAATGAGATCACCGAGGCCAGCGACGTGGTCTTGAGCAGCGTGATGAACTCGTTGACGGTCGGCGGCAGGGCGATGCGCAGCGCCTGCGGCACGATGATCAGGAAGAACACTTGCGGCTTGCGCAGGCCAAGTGCGGCGCCGGCCTGAAACTGCCCTTCTTCGACGGCGCTGAGCGCCGCCCTGTTGATCTCGACCTGATAGGCGGCCTCGTTCAGCGTCAGCGCCAGGAGGGCCGCGATGAAGGGCGAAAACCAGGTCTCGCGGAAGATCGGCCATATTTGCGGCAGGCCGTTCCAGACGAACAGCAGCAGCAGAAGCGCCGGCAGTGCGCGGAAAACAGCGATATAGGCCGTCGCTCCCCAGCGCAGCACCTTGTTTTGCCCGTTGAGCGCCAAGGCAAGCGGCAGCGACAGGAGGATCGCCGCCGCATGCGCGAGTATTGTCAGGGCGAGCGCTACCAGCGCCGCCCTGAAGAACGTCCCGGAAAAAAGTGTCGACCAGAACAAGCCAAAGTCAAAGCTCACGGAACCCTGCCGATCGCGCCGTTACTGACCGATGCCACTGATGGTCGACATCGGAAGCTTCCACGTCTCGGCGATGGTCTTCATGGTGCCGTTCGCGGCAAGCTCCTTGACAGTAGCGGCGACCGCCGCCGCGTCAGCCTCATCCTTGCGGAAATAGGCCGCGTACTGATCCTGCGCGCCGGCCGAGTAGACGATCTTCAACTCACCGGGCTGCTGCAAGTCGCGGTAGGCGAATTCGGTGTCCTGGCTGATCGTCGCGACCGCGCGGCCCAGCACCACCTGTTGCATCGCATCGGTCTGCTTGGGATAGGTCTGCATGGTGATCTTGTCGCGGCCGGCCTTGGCCAGGTCCTCGTTCACCTTGTCCAGCAGGCCTATATAGGAAGTGCCGGACTGGACGGAGATGGTCTTGCCGGAGAAATCCTCATAGCTCTTGTAGGCGGACGCATCGTCGGCCTTGCCGATCATGACGACGCCGGTCTTCAGATAAGGCACGCCGCTCAGCTTCTCCAGCCGTTCGGGTTTCAGCAAAGCGCCGCTGATGACGATGTCGCAGCGCTTCGATTCCAGGCCGGGAAGCAGGCCGCTGAAGTCCATCGTCGTGATATTGGCGTCGACCTTCCAGTGCGCGGCCAGCGCCTTGATGACGTCGATGTCGACGCCAACGGGAGCCTCGCCCGCCGTCTTGATGAATTCCATCGGCGGGAAAGTGGGATCGACGCAGGCTTGCAGTTTACCGTCGGCGGCGAAGCTCGGCGGCTGTGCTGCCGCCGGCGTGGCGGCCGAGAGGGCGATGAGTAGAAGGATCTTGCGGTTCATGGT
>NZ_RZQA01000110.1:0-10679 GCF_004022915.1 Mesorhizobium sp. M7A.F.Ca.US.006.04.2.1 | reverse complement strand
CGGTGCGCGAGTTGCAGGAGCGGCTTGGCGTTTCAGCCGCGACGGTCAGGCGCGATATCGACAGGATCGACGAGGCCGGCGAAGCGCGGAAGGTCTATGGCGGCATATCGGCGCTCGACGGCGCTTCCCAGGCCGGTGTTGCCTACGCCAGGCCCTACGACGAGAACCGCGACCTTGCGGTCGAGGCCAAGCGGCAGATCGCCGCTCTCGCGGCGACCATGGTGCGCGACGGCGACGCCGTCATCGTGCATGGCGGCTCGACCTGCTTCCATCTGGGCGTCAAGCTCGCTGAGCGCAACATCCGCCTCTACACCAACTCGATGCCGCTGGCGGCCTATCTCAGCGACCACGGCCATTGCAGCCTGACGGTTGCGGGCGGTGATCTGCATCGCGAACCCGGCATCATCCATTCGCTCAGCCAAGCCGTGCCCTTCTATGCCTCCAAATTCTTTCTCGGCGCGCAAGGCCTTGGCCAGGAAGGCGTGATGGAATCGCACCCGCTGCTGGTACGCTCGATCGTCGATCTCAGCCTTTGCGCCGACCAGATCGTGGTGCTGGCCGACAGCCGCAAACTGTCGATCCACGCGCGCAATGTCGCGTTGCCGCTTTCCCGCATCGGCACGCTGGTCACCGACGACGGTCTCTCCGACGCCGATGCGCGCATGCTGGAGGACGCCGGCGTCATGGTGCGGATAGCCTCGGGAGCCATCCAGTGAAGGTGGCTGTCCTCGATTTCGGCAAGACCAATTCGAAGCTGTTCGTCTTCGGCCAGGACGGGCGGATCATCGACGAGCGCCGGACACAGCCGAAATGGGTGCGCCAAGGCGTCTTCAGCGTGCTCGACGAGGCGGCGCTCCACCATTGGGCGCTCAGCGCCGTTGCCGATGCGGTCGACGGTCATGGAGTGGAAGGGGTCATGGTGTCGGGCCATGGCTGCACCTTTGCCTTGGTCGACGAAGTGGCGCTGACGCATCCGATCCTCGATTACGAGCAAGAGCCGCCGGCCGAGATTGCCGCGCGGATCGATCGCCGCGTTCCGGACTTTTCCGAGACCTTTTCGCCGCGGCTGCCGCTCGGCTTCAACTACGGCCGCCACATGCTGTGGCTGCAGGAGGTCGATCCCGACGCGTTCGCTACGTCGAAATCGATCCTCGGCTATCCGCAATACTGGAGCTGGCGCCTTGGCGGGCGGGCGGTCTCGGAAGTGTCCTATCTCGGCTGCCATTCGCATCTGTGGGCGCCGCGGAGCCAGGACTTTTCCTCGCTGGTCAACGCGCAGGGCTGGCGTGACCGGATGCCTGGCTTCGAGCGCGCCGGCACTGTTATCGGCGAGCACCGCCTCGACGCTGCGGCGCGACCGATCGCCATCCACAACGGCGTCCATGATTCGAATGCGGCGCTCTATGCCTATCGCCGGCAGGAGCTTGGCCCGGTCACCGTCGTTTCGACCGGCACCTGGGTCGTCGTGCTCAATCCGGATTGCCCGCTCGACGCACTCGACCGGGATCGCGACATGCTGGTCAATGTCGATGTCGGCGGCGGCCCGGTGCCGACCATTCGCTTCATGGGCGGGCGCGAATTCGCAACCATCAGCGGCGGCTGGCAAGGCGAGATCGCCCGTCCGGTGGTGCAGCAGGTGATCGATGCCGGCATCATGGCGCTGCCGAGCTTCGCGCCAGGCGGGCCGATGCCCAGTCAGTCCGGCCGGCTGGTGGGGCGCACGCCCGATGCCGAGGAACGCGCGGCGGCGGCGCTGCTCTACGTCGCGCTGATGGTCGATCTGTCGCTCGACCTCATCCATTCGAACAACACGGTGATCGTCGATGGCGGGCTGAACACAGGCGGTGTGTTGGCCGGACTGCTGGCGCAGTTGCGTCCCGGCCAGGCTTTCCTGCAGGGCGCCACGCTGGAGGGCAGCGCCACGGGTGCAGCGGCGCTCGCCTTCGAGAGCGTCGGGCGCGAATTCGCCGCCGAAGTTCCAGAGCCGGTGCACGCGTCGCGTTTCACCGGGTTGGCAGGCTATCGCAGCAACTGGCGTGACGCCACGATGGACCAGGGCGTCGCCGGTGCGGCAGTGGGAGGTGCGCGATGAGTGCGATTGCCCAGGCCGAGACGGCGCGCCAGCCGGTGCTGGAGATGCGGCACATCTCCAAGACGTTCGGCGCGATCCGTGCCTTGCACGATGTCTCGCTCAGCGTCCATGCCGGGGAGCTGCACGCCTTGATGGGCGAGAACGGCGCCGGCAAGTCGACATTGATGAAAGTGCTTTCAGGCGCCTATCGGCCGGATGCCGGCGGCGAGATCCTGATCGACGGCATGCCGACTGCGACCGGCGATCCGATCAAGGCGCGCGCCAGCGGCGTCGCGGTGATCTATCAGGAGCTGTCGCTGGCGCCCAATCTGACGGTGGCGCAGAACATCTTCCTCGGCAACGAGCCGCGACGCTTCGGCATCGTCGATCGCGACCAGTGCACCCGGCGCGCCAGCGAGATCATCAAGCGGCTCGGCGTTTCCTTTTCGGCCCGCGACATGGTCTCCAGCCTGTCGCTCGGCGAGCGCCAGCTGGTCGAGATCGCCCGCGCGCTATCGACCAATGCGCGTATCATCGTCATGGACGAGCCGACCACGTCGCTGACCTCGCGCGAGACCGACCGGCTGTTCGAGGTCATCGCGACGCTGAAATCGCAAGGCATCGCCATCATCTACATCAGCCACCGCATGGAAGAGGTGTACCAGCTTGCCGACCGCGTCAGCGTGCTGCGCGACAGCGGTTATGTCGGCACGCTCGAGCGTGCCGACCTCAGTGCCTCGCGCCTCGTCTCGATGATGGTCGGCCGCGATTTGTCGGCTTTCTACAAGAAGGATCATCGGCCGCCGGACGAAAAGCGCGCGGTGGCGCTCTCGGTGCGCGCCATGTCCGACGGCCGTCTCCTGAAAAACTGTTCGTTCGACCTGCACAAGGGCGAGGTGCTGGCGCTGGCGGGTCTGGTCGGTTCCGGCCGCACAGAGCTTGCGCGGCTGATCTTCGGCGCCGACAGGCACATTTCAGGCACGCTGGAACTCGACGGCAAACCTGTAACCATCGGCTCGCCGCGCGAGGCGCTCGATGCCGGCATCGCCTATCTGACCGAGGACCGCAAGGAACTCGGCCTGTTCCTCGACATGTCGACCTCCGACAATATCAGCATGGGCGTGCTGGCGCGGGATTCGCGCGCCGGCGGCTTGCGCGACTTCGCGGCCGCCGAAAGGCGTGCTTCCAAGGCCGTTGCCGATCTCTCCATCCGCACCAGTTCGGTGCAGGCCAATGCCGGCTCGCTGTCGGGCGGCAACCAGCAGAAGGTGCTGCTCGCCCGCCTGCTCGAGACCGAGCCGAAGGTCGTCATCCTCGACGAGCCGACCCGCGGCGTCGATGTCGGAGCGAAATCGGAAATCTACCGGCTGATCGACAATCTCGCCAAGCAGGGCATCGCCATCCTGATGATCTCCAGCGAACTGCCCGAGGTGATCGGTGTCGCCGATCGCGTGCTGGTGATGCGCGACGGCACGATATCGGGCGAGGTGACGGCATCGCAAGGCGAACCGCTAAGCCAGGAGGAAATCATGGAACTTGCAACGGGAGCGGCTCAGCAATGACCGACAAGGCGACCGAGATCAGCGCAGGCGGCAAAGCCACCGGCACGAGCCGACGGTTGCGCACGGCTTTCGCTGCCCTTGGCATGCTGCCGGTGCTGATCCTGCTGGCGGCCGGCTTCCAGTTCCTGAACCCGCGCTTCCTGACCGAGACCAACCTGTTGATCGTCACCCAGCAGTCGTCGATCAACATCGTGCTGGCGGCCGGCATGACCTTCGTCATCCTCACCGGCGGCATCGACCTGTCCGTCGGCGCCATCCTCGCCGCATCGGCGATGGTGGCGGTGATCGTATCGCTGGTGCCGGACTGGGGTTTGCTCGGCGTGCCGGCGGCCATTCTGGTCGGCCTCGGCTTCGGCCTCGTCAACGGGCTGCTCATCGCCTACATCAAGCTGCCGCCCTTCATCGTCACGCTGGGTTCGCTGACCGCGGTGCGCGGTGTCGCCCGCCTGCTCGGCCAGGACACGACGGTGTTCAATTCGGACCTGCCGTTCGATTTCATCGGCAACGGTTCGCTGTTCGGCATCCCGTGGCTGGTCATCATCGCACTGTCGGTGGTGGTGCTGTCCTGGCTGGTGCTCAAGCGCACCGTGCTCGGCACCTGGATCTACGCCGTCGGCGGCAATGCCGAAGCGGCGCGGCTGACCGGTATCAAGGTGCCGCTGGTGCTGCTCTTCGTCTATGGCGTTTCCGGCCTGCTGGCCGGCCTCGGCGGCGCCATGTCGGCGGCCCGGCTCTACGCCGCCAACGGCTTGCAGCTGGGCCAGTCCTACGAACTCGACGCCATTGCCGCGGTCATTCTCGGCGGCACCAGCTTCGTCGGCGGCGTCGGCTCGATCTGGGGAACGCTGATCGGCGGCCTGATCATCGCGGTGCTCTCCAACGGGCTCATCTTGGCCGGTGTCTCGGACATCTGGCAGTACATCATCAAGGGATTGGTCATCATCGTGGCGGTCGCCCTCGACCGCTACAGGCTCCAGGCAGGAGCAAGAACGTGATTGACCTTAGTCGCCGGCGTCAACGACCGGTTTGTGTAACGCACCGTGAGAGGCGCGGGGCAATCGGAGGAAAGCAATGAAGACCATCGCCAAACTGCTCTGCGGCGTCGCACTCGCGTCGCTCGCCATCGCGCCTGCTTCGGCCAAGGACCTCAACAAGGTCGGTATCTCGGTCGGCCTGCTCGGCAATCCCTTCTTCGTCGCCACCATCAAGGGCATCGAGGACGCGGCCAAGAAGATCAACCCGAAGGTCGAGGTGACCTCGGTATCGGCCGACTATGACCTCAACAAGCAGGTCTCGCAGGTCGATTCGTTCATCGCCGCCGGTGTCGACGTGATCATGCTCAATGCCGTCGACGCCAAGGCGATCGCGCCGGCGGTGAAGAAGGCACAGGCCGCAGGTATCGTCGTTGCCGCCTTCGACGTTTCGGCGCCGGGCGCCGACGTCACCGTGATGACCAACAACGTCAAGGCCGGCGAAGAGGCCTGCCAGTACCTGGTCGACCATACCGGCGGCAAGGGCGACTACGTCATCCTCAACGGACCGGCATCGTCGTCGATCCTGGAGCGGGTGAAGGGCTGCAAGAACGTGCTTTCGCAGCATCCCGACATCAAGATCCTCTCCGACGACCAGAATGCCGAAGGCTCGCGCGACGGCGGCCTGAAGGTGTTCCAGTCGCTGCTCACCCGCTTCGACAAGATCGATGCGGTGTTTGCCATCAATGACCCGACGGCGATCGGCGCCCAGCTCGCTGCCAAGCAGCTCAACCGTTCGGAGTTCATCTTCACCGCCGTCGACGGCGCGCCCGATATCGAGAAGGAACTCTCTTCCGGCACCTCGATGATCAAGGCCTCGGCCTCGCAGGATCCCTATGTGATGGCCGGCCAGTCACTGACGATGGCGGCCGAACTGCTGGCCGGCAAGAAGCCGGTGGAGCCGACCGTTCTGCTCGACCCGAAGCTGATCACGGCCGAGAACCTGAAGGACTACAAGGGCTGGACCGCAGCCCGCTAAATTCTTCCCAAGACCGGTGCGGCCGGGATGACCCGGCCGCACCTTGTCAGCACCGGAGACGATGATGTCGCGTATTGGAATCCATTCTTTCGTCTGGTCGGCGAGCTCGGCTCAGGCCGATCTGGAGCGCACGCTGGCCAACACCAGGGAGGCCGGCTTCGACCTCATCGAATTCTCCTATCTCGACCCCGCCAATGTCGACATCGGCGGGCTTGCGGGGCGCATCGCCGATCTTGGCCTCGGCGTGGCGATCAGCATCGGATTGCCTGGTGATGGCGATATTTCGAGCGCCGACAAGGCAATTGCCGCGCGCGGCGTCGAAATCCTCAACGACACCATCGCGCTGACGCGTGACCTCGGCGGTCGGAAGGTCGCCGGCATTCTCTCGACCAGCCACGGATTGCAGGTCGAGGCGCCGACGCGCGATCAATGGCAGCGCAGTGCCGGCACGCTGGCCAAGGTTGCCGAAACAGCCAAGGCGGCCGGCGTCACGCTCAACCTCGAGATCGTCAACCGCTTCGAAAGCAATCTGCTCAACACCGCCGCGCAAGGACTGGCCTTCATCGAGGACACTGGCTCGGACAACATCTTCCTGCATCTCGACACGTTCCACATGAACATCGAGGAGGCCGATGTCGGGCTGGCCATCCGTCAAGCCGCGGACAAGATCGGCTATGTCCATATCGGCGAAAGCCATCGCGGCTTCCTCGGCACCGGCAATATCGATTTCGCCGCGATCTTCGATGCGCTGACGGCGATCGGCTACAGCGACGATCTCAGCTTCGAATCCTTCTCTTCGGAAATCGTCGATGAGCACCTGTCGAAGAAGACCGCCATCTGGCGCAATCTGTGGACGGACAACATGGCGCTGGCCAAGCACGCGCACGCCTTCATCGGGCTCGGGCTGGAGACGGCAAGGCGCAAGGCGGAACTCGTTTCGGCGCGCCACAAACCCTGACCCGCCCTTCGAGAGCCGAAGGGCGCGGCGTGCGCCGCATGGCAGGGCTCTGACTTCAAATCAACAAACGGCCTCGTGGCAGCCAGTGCTGGCAGCTTTTGCGCCGCCAGCTTTTTCGCGATAGGAATTTTTTCTTGACTCGGTGACCTCAGCTATGGTACATTTTTGCCTATGGTGCTGATTTGCGCCAGTGACCCGCCGCACAGGCGGGTTTTTGTTTGATGCACCGTCAGCCAAGGTGCCGGCCGTATGGCGCCGGCATTGCTCGCGGCAGGTGCATCGGTTATCTGACCGGCCAGGCAAACAGCGCCACGCAATCCCCAAACGGAGTTCAGCACATGACACGCGAGACAATCCTCAAATTCGGCACCGTCGAACACGCGGACGCAGGCGATCTGGCTGGCTGGATCGTCGTCGAGGGCAGGCCGACCATGCAAACCGCCGTCCAGCACACGACCGAGGACGGCAAGGTGTTGTCGGGCACCTGGCGGGCGACGCCCGGCACCTATCACGCCACCTATACCGACTATGAGTTCGTGCACATGATCGCCGGCCGCATCATCATCACGCCGGACGGCGGCACGCCGGTCGAGGTCGGCCCCGGCGATGCCTTCGTCGTGGAAGCGGATTTCAAGGGAACCTGGAAGATCATCGAGCCGGTGACGAAGCATTTTGTCGTGCGGGTCGGCTGAAGCGGGGTGATCCGTCTGGCCCGCCATCGCGGCGAGTGCTCAAGCGAAGCTTTTTCGTGCCTCCGGAGGCCTTTTGGAGGCCATCCCACCCGACATCGCGTGGGTGTCGCCGATGGCTCGGAGGAGGTGCGCTGACCTGGGCGCGGTAAGCGTATTCGCTGATCTCTGCATTCGCCGGGGCCTCGGCCAGGCCACTCCTCGGACTCCGGTCATTGGGTCATGAAGGCGTCTGCGGCGTCATCCAGACGGTCGGCCTCGACATGAATGATACGGCACTCGCCAGCCAAGCGCCCTCTCATCGGTGCTTGCCGGCCAGGTATCCTTGATAGACCGGATTGATCCCCTAGTTCTTTCGGGGGCGCGGCAATCGCGAGGTTGCCTCGGGGGCAGCGGCGGTTCGCGCCGTTCTGACTGCACGCCGCGGAAAGACGGTTGGACCGACGCATCCATGGAGGTCGTCGTGCGTCAATCGCGTGGATTCACCTGTGCGTATTTCGTCTTAGCTTGCTCGATCGCGGTAGTTTGCGCAGGAGCTGCAACCGGTGGTCAGCAAGGCGGAGGGCATGGCAACGGCGGCCATGGTTCTGGTGACCATGGGGGCGGTGGAGGTCATGACGCCGGCGGCAACGAGGGCGGCTCGCACAAAGGGACTGGCGACGATCCCGGCGGCTCCAGTTCGTCGGCGGACGACAGCGAGACCAGCACCAGCGGCACTACGACAGCCCCGGGGACGGTAGGTTCGGCCACCGCTACTGCTGTTGCGTCCGCAAGGGGCGGACAGTCGCTCGACTTCCCGGCCGCTCTCCAGCCTCCCAGCGACAGCAAGACTCAATCAACAGTCAGCCGAACCGAGGCGCTGCCGGGCGTCCCGGATAATGTCGTTCGGGCCTGCCATGATGCCATCGAGTCGGCCGCCGCTCCGTTGGGGGCGACCAGCGTGCGCGTCACCAGCGCGGGCTTCGTACATCAGTTGAGTCGGGCGACGATCTCGGCCCCCATCGAGGTCAGCATCGACTATGCGCGGCAAGGCAGCGTGGAAACGCGGCAGGCGGCGATCCAATGCGAATTGGACGCGACAGGCAGCGTGATCGGTCTGACATAGCGCATCGCGCAGAACACTCTCGCTGATGAAGCAGGGTGAATTCGAGAGGCCATTCATCTTTGGCCGAAATGGCAGCAGGCCTCGGGTGTGTTACGAAGGGGTGCGGGGCATCAAAAATGGCCTTCCACGGAAGCGACCGCGCAATCGGAAATCACTGCGGTGTCACGTGTCTTGGCAAGAGCGAATAAGGAAGTGTGATCGAACGCACCCGGGTCATCCGCGAAGGGTTGCGAACCTTGCCAATCTTCTTGCTGACGGCCTTCACCTGGCTGGCTGCCGCGCGGCCAGAACGCGGCTTCAGGGGCGGTTCGATCTGCGCGCTGCGGCGCTCGGTCCTGAGCCTGTCGTTGTCCCCGCGCGCCGCAGCCAAGTCGCGGGCAAGAGAAACACTGGCCTGGCGTTGCTCGTCCAGAGCCTCCTGAAGTTTAGCGACACGCACCAAAAGAGCTTGGGCGGCGGCTTCGCGCTCGATGCGTGCTCTGTCGAGATCCTCACGATTCATGACGGCTGTAGTACGTTCCCGTGCCAGGGCCTGTGCCGTCTCGGTTGCGGCCTGCTCGGCACGCTCTTTCGCTGAGACTGCCTTGGCTCGCTCCAGTTCAGCCGCCTGGCGCTCGATGCGAGCTTTTTTCAGCTCCTCAACGGCTGCTGCTGCTGCAGCGCGTTCTCGTGCGAGCGTTCGCTCCGTGTCAGCTGCGGTCTGCTCCACTTGTTGTCTCGCTGTGACCGCGTCGGTCCGTTCGCGCTCAGCCGCAGCCGTACGCTTCATGAGTGCGGCATTGGCCAGTTTCGCTTCGGCGAGATCGCCACGAAGCAGCTCCGTCTTCCGGTGCTCGTCGTCGAGTATGCCGCTCGCCTGCGCCAGTGAAGCCTTGGCCGTGGCGCGATCCTTGGCGGCCTCGGTCTCAAGCTGTTCAATTTGGACGCGCGCTTGCGAGAAATCGCGCGCCTGCCTTTGGGCTTGCTCCTGCTCGAGATGAGCAGCGGGCATCTCCTTAAGGACATAGCTGGCGCCCTCGCTCAGCATCGTGCCGGCCTCTCCCGCAATGCGCCGCAACGCCTCAAGGGTGCGGGCTGCCGCGAGTTCATTGCGCAACCGCTCCTCGCGCGCGTCATCGGCAGCTGCCATGCTTGCCCTCAGCGTGTGGATCTGCTTGCTCGCCTCGAGGAGCGCTCCCTGCAGAGCGGCGCTCCTGGCACGCTCGCCTTCCGCCGCCCGGTGCTCCTGGTCGGCCAATTGTCTCGCAGCGGCAGCCTGAGCACGATCCGTCCCGGTTTGCGCCTGGTTAGCCGTGAGATCCGGGCCAAGCAATTCGGCACTCGCCTGAAATCCCAACGGGCGCGAAAGGTCTCGATGGGCCTGGTCTTGGGTTTGCGAGATGGCGGAAGCGCTTTCGACCCAGATTTGTCTCGTCATCGCATAGCCAATCGGCGCAGCCAGACAAATGGCGGCGAGACCCAAGCGCGATACAAGAACGATCGGCCTGCGAACGACAGGGTTTGAGGCAGGCGCCATGGCCGGGTCGGGATCTCTCATCTGAGCTGTGAAATTCAAACCGCGATCCGCAGCATAGGCCAACGGAGCAATTTTTGGCGGTGAAGCCTTATGGCGCAATTGGTCCCGTGCCGACCCGCAAATCCGCTTCCCACGTTCCGCGATCGCGCTGATGGATGCTGCAAGCCGGCCAGACTGCACTCTGTTCGGTGCAGGAGCACCGGTCTCGACCACTGACGAGCTCCCGCTGGGTTCGGATGTCGCGGCGAAATGTTCGATTCGCACTCCGAACCGAGAGTAGTTGGAATTTTGAGCCCGAACATTCAGGCCGACCGCATGCAAGGGGTTGGCAGCCTTGGAAGAAGCAGGCCCGGCGACAAGTCCGGCCGGGCTTTCCCATTCCCAAGAAGCCTCGTCGGCGATACCGGATCTGCCTTCGTCAAACGCTGCAAGGCGGCGCCGTCGCACCGCGGCAAGGATACGCCGGAGCACAAGATAGACGCCCACCGATGCAAGCGTCACCACTGCGCTCAGAATGGCCAGATTTACGTCGTTTGCATACATTTCGGCAAGATAATTTGGCATTGCCGTGCCCGTGCGTTCTGGTGGTATTGCCAAGTTCATAAAGCGATGTCTGGTCATTCGCCTTGGTATTCGCCAAGGCCTTACCGCTCTCGGAGCGTCGCTTTCTTCGGGATCCTTCTGGTCCTTGCGAATTGTTGCGGATGGCGGGGCGCCGGTCGCGTACCGATAGATCGCCCCAGTTGATATTCCGTAGCGGGCAATGGC
>NZ_RZQA01001109.1:0-1701 GCF_004022915.1 Mesorhizobium sp. M7A.F.Ca.US.006.04.2.1 | reverse complement strand
CCCTTCGAACGCGACCACCGACAGCTTGCCTTCCTTGAAGGCGAAGATCGGCTGGAAAGCGCTTTGCAACGTGTAGATGCCCCAGACACCGGTGGAGGTGCCGTCGTCCTGACGGATGATGTGGGCAAGCCCGACGCTGCGCGACACGGTTCCTCGCTCCGCAATTGGTCTGCGATCCTGCCACTCAAGCCTCTACCGCTCGTTAATGAATTTATTGTTGCCGACCCCGGGTCCGATCACAGCTCCTTGAGACCTGGATCAGCCGACAATGCTTGCGTTGCGCGAAATCATGCGACATGAGAAGCGCCGCGGTCGCTCCTGGCCGCGCCGATCTTCCATGGAGACGTCAAGCTCATGGCCTTTCTTGCCGACACCCTTTCGCGCGTGAAGCCTTCCGCCACCATCGCGGTCACGCAGAAAGCGCGCGAGCTGAAAAATGCCGGCCGTGACATTATTGGCCTCGGCGCCGGCGAGCCGGATTTCGACACGCCCGACAACATCAAGAATGCGGCAATCGAGGCGATCCGCCGCGGCGAAACCAAGTATCCGCCGGTTTCGGGCATCGTGCCGCTGCGCGAGGCGATCGCAAAAAAGTTTAAGCGCGAGAACAATCTCGACTACAAGCCCGAGCAGACCATCGTCGGTACGGGCGGCAAGCAGATCCTGTTCAACGCCTTCATGGCGACGCTGAACCCCGGCGACGAGGTCATCATTCCTCGCCCCTACTGGGTCAGCTACCCCGAGATGGTGGCGATCTGCGGCGGCACCTCCGTGTTTGCCGACACCTCGATCGACAACGGCTTCAAACTGACCGCTTCCGTGCTGGAAAAGGCGATCACGCCGAAGACCAAATGGCTGCTGATGAACTCGCCGTCGAACCCGTCGGGTGCCGCCTATACCGAGGCCGAACTGCGCGCTCTGGCCGACGTGCTGTTGAAGCATCCGCATGTCTGGACGCTGACCGACGACATGTACGAGCACCTGACCTATGGCGATTTCGTCTTCAAGACCATCGCCGAGGTCGAGCCTAAGCTCTACGAGCGCACGCTGACCATGAACGGCGTGTCGAAAGCCTATGCAATGACCGGCTGGCGCATCGGTTATGCGGCGGGCCCGGTCCAACTGATCAAGGCGATGGACATGATCCAGGGTCAGCAGACATCGGGCGCCTGCACCATCGCGCAATGGGCATCCGTCGAGGCGCTGAATGGCCCGCAGGATTTCATCGCCAAAAACAAGGCGATCTTTCAAGGCCGTCGCGACCTCGTCGTCTCGATGCTCAACCAGGCGCGCGGCATCACCTGTCCGTCGCCGGAAGGGGCCTTCTATGTCTATCCCTCCTGCGCCCAGTTGATCGGCAAGAAGACCAAGGCCGGCAAGCCGATCGACACCGACGAAACCTTCTGCTCGGAATTGCTCGAAGCCGAGGGCGTCGCGGTGGTGTTCGGCTCGGCCTTCGGCCTCGGCCCCAACTTCCGCATCTCCTACGCCACCTCGGAGACGCTTCTGGAGGAAGCCTGCACGCGCATCCAGCGCTTTACGGCTTCGCTGACCTGAGCGGCGCACTTTGAACGCAGAACCCGGCTTCACTGCCGGGTTTTCAATGGGCCGTCAGCCTCACGCCTCGTGCTTGGTCTCTTTGGCCGAGCGCGCCTCGGCCGGCGCCAGCACGGCAACCAGCAGTGCGGCGGTGAGGAACGC
>NZ_RZQA01001108.1:0-1702 GCF_004022915.1 Mesorhizobium sp. M7A.F.Ca.US.006.04.2.1 | reverse complement strand
TCGCATCGCCGGCGACATCGCCGAGGCGCGTGCATTGGGCATCGAGGTCGGCGTCGTCATCGGCGGCGGCAACATCTTTCGCGGCGTGGCGGTTGCCTCCAAGGGCGGCGACCGTGTCACCGGCGACCACATGGGCATGCTTGCCACGGTGATCAACTCGCTGGCGCTGCGCACGTCGTTGAACAAGATCGGCGTCGACGCCGTGGTGCTTTCGGCGATCGCCATGCCCGAACTTTGCGAGAGCTTTTCGCAGCGCCAGGCGACTGCCTACATGAACCAGGGCAAGGTGGTGATCTTCGCCGGCGGCACCGGCAATCCGTTCTTCACCACTGATTCGGCCGCCGCCCTCCGCGCGGCTGAAATTGGCGCCGACGCACTGTTCAAGGGTACTCAGGTCGACGGCGTCTACTCGGCGGACCCGAAGAAGGACCCGAATGCGACGCGTTTCGAGCGCATCAGCCATGGCGAAGTCATAAATCGCGGCCTTTCCATCATGGATACTGCAGCGATTGCACTTGCGCGCGAAAACAACATTCCGATAATCGTCTATTCGATCCACGAAAAAGGTGGTTTCGGCGATATTCTGAGGGGCGGCGGCCGCTGCACGGTCGTCGCGGACGATTGATCGGCGGCCTGGCCCGAAGGGAAACCGGTTTTCGAAGGTCCGATTCGAAGACGGCCCCGAAGCAGTGAGCCCGCATTAGACGGGTCGAGGAGATAAAGATGAGTGGTGAGTACGACGATCTCAAGCGGCGCATGGATGGGGCCATCGCCGCGTTCAAGCATGATCTGGCTTCGCTGCGGACCGGTCGCGCCTCCAGCAATCTGCTCGATGCGATCCAGGTGCAGGCCTATGGCACCACCATGCCGATCAATCAGGTCGCCAACGTCTCGGTGCCGGAGCCGCGCATGATCTCGGTGTCGGTCTGGGACAAGTCGATGGTTGGCGCGGTCGACCGCGCGATCCGCGAATCCAATCTGGGTTTCAACCCGATCGTGGACGGCACCAACCTCAGGATTCCGCTTCCCGAACTCAACGAACAGCGCCGCAAGGAACTGGTCAAGATCTCGCACACCTACGCCGAGAACGCCCGGGTCGCCGCGCGCCATGTGCGCCGCGACGGCATGGACTTCCTGAAGAAGGCGGAGAAGGACGGCGACATCAGCGAGGACGATCAGCGCAAGCGCTCGGACCAGGTTCAGAAACTTACCGACGAGACGATCAGCACCATCGACCACCTGCTTTCCGATAAGGAAGCTGAAATCATGCAGGTTTAGGGTCTTGGCCTCCGGCTGACCCGAAAGCGAGAACATGGCAACGCCCGCGCATGTCGCGATCATCATGGACGGAAACGGACGCTGGGCCAAGGCGCGCGGCTTGCCTCGTCTTGCGGGCCATCGTGCCGGCGTCGAGGCGCTGCGCAAGACGGTGCGCGCAGCACCCGGGCTCGGCATCTCCTACCTGACCGTCTACGCTTTCTCGTCGGAGAACTGGTCGCGGCCGAAATCCGAGGTCAGCGACCTGATGGGCCTTCTGAAAATGTTCATCCGCCGTGACCTTGCCGAACTGCACCAGAGCGGTGTGCGGGTTAGAATCATCGGCGACCGGGCAGGGCTGCAGCCCGATATCAGGGGACTGCTCGACGAGGCCGAAACGCTGACGGCCGCAAATGAATCTCTGACGCTGGTGATCGCCTTCAAC
>NZ_RZQA01001107.1:0-1706 GCF_004022915.1 Mesorhizobium sp. M7A.F.Ca.US.006.04.2.1 | reverse complement strand
GTGCGGGCCGTTGCCGAGCACAAGGCTGGCGATCACACCGGTGAGTGCAATGCCGATCGTCGCGCCGATACAGGCGACGAGACGCTCGCGCAGCGTCGCGCCGGCAAGAATGGGAACAAAAAGGCGGAAAGCCATGAGGTCGAAAACTCTGCCGATATTCCAGGGGAAGTCGAAAATGTGCTGATCGCACCGCAATGACGCGGCATCGCTGAATTTGAAAGCCAAACTGATCCGGGAAACTGCAATTTGAGGGAATAGAATTCCGCTACGCAGCCGCTGCTGCGGTCAGGCCGCGCGAAATGTCGGCCTTCAGGTCGTCGACGTCCTCGAGGCCGATCTGCAGGCGGATCAATGGACCCTCATAGGGGGCCTTCGCGACAACGCGGTCGCCGAGCCAGACCGGCACGGCAAGGCTCTCATAGCCGCCCCAGGAATAGCCGAGGCCGAAGATTTGCAGCGCGTCGAGAAAGGCGTGCTGCTGCTTTTGTCCGCCGCCGGCAAGCACGATGGAAAAGATGCCGCTCGATCCGGAGAAGTCCCGCTTCCACAGTTCGTGGTCCGGGTGGCTGGGCAGGGCCGGGTGGAGCACGCGCGCCACGCCCTTCTGGCCTTCGAGCCAGGAGGCGATGGCAAGCGTGCTGCGCTGATGGTGTTCGAGGCGCACGCCCATGCTGCGCAGGCCGCGCAGCACCTGGTAGACGTCGTCGGGCCCGGCGCAGCAGCCAAGCGTGCAGAAGCTTTCATAAAGATGCGTCCAGCAGCTCTCATTGGCCGACACCGTGCCAAGCAGCACGTCGGAATGGCCGGCCGGGTATTTGGTCGCCGCATGGATCGAGATGTCGACACCGTGGTCGAGGGGGCGGAAATACAGTGGCGTCGCCCAGGTATTGTCCATCATGACGATGGCGCCCGCGGCGTGCGCCGCCTTGGCGATGGCTGGGATGTCCTGCACCTCGAAGGTGTTGGAGGCCGGTGATTCCGTGAACACCACCTTGGTGTTGGGCTTGATCAACGCCGCGATGCCGGCGCCGACATGGGGGGCGTAGTACTCGACCTCGACGCCCAGCCGCTTCAGCATCGTGTCGGCGAAGTTGCGGGTCGGATGATAGACGGTATCGACGATCAGCAGATGGTCGCCGGCCGACACGAAGGCGAGCAGCGGTACCGTCACCGCCGCAAGGCCCGACGGCACCAGGATCGTGCCTGCCGAACCTTCCAGCGCGTCTATGGCGTGGGCGAGCGCATCGGTCGTCGGCGTGCCGCGCGTGCCGTAAGTGTATTTCTGGGTGCGAGCCGCCATTGACGCCGCGTCGCGAAAAAGCACGGTCGAGGCATGCACCACCGGCGGATTGACGAAGCCGAAATAGTCGTGCGGATTGTTGCCCGAATGGGCAAGCCGCGTGTTGATGCCCATCCCGCCGCTAAAGTGCTCGCCGTCTTTCGCCATTCTGCGTCGCCTTGTTTGACAAGCCGCTAGCCATAGTGCGGCGGCATGGACCGTGCAACAGCCACCGTCCGCCAGGAGATGGACTTCGAATATGCCAATTCGTCGCGGCAAAAACAGCGATGCGGGGACAGGATATCAAACGAAAAACCCGCCTGTGCGGCGGGTCATCGGCGCAAATCAGCACCATGGACAAAAATGTATCATAGCTGAGGGCAGGGTGTCAAGAAAAAATTCCTATCGCGAAAAGGCGGTCCTTGAT
>NZ_RZQA01001106.1:0-1709 GCF_004022915.1 Mesorhizobium sp. M7A.F.Ca.US.006.04.2.1 | reverse complement strand
CCTACGTGGTCAACGAGAACGACTCGACGGTCCAGGCCCTCAATACCGGCGGCTCCACCACCGATACGTTCAACTACACGGTCAGCGACGGCAGCCTGACGGACATGGCAGTACTCACCGTCACCATCAACGGTGCAAATGATGCGCCGGTAATAGATCTCAACGGCGGGTTGGCCGGAACATCAACAAGCCTCAGCTATACCACGGGATCGGCCGCGACCGCTATCGCTCCATCTGGAACTGTCGCGGATGTTGACTCCGCTGATTTCAACGGAGGCTCGCTGACCGTCGCATTCACGGCAAACGGCACCTCAGCCGACCAGTTGACGATCCAGAACCAAGGCACGGGCCTCGGCCAGATCGGCTTCAGCGGCAGCAACGTCACCTATAGTGGAACGACCATTGGAACGTTCACCGGCGGAACGAACGGGACAAACCTCGTCGTCACCTTCAACGCCAACGCCACGCAAGCCGCAGCGCAAGCGCTGGAGGATCACATTCGCTACTCGAACGCGACCAGTGCTACCACGACAAAGACTGTGACCTTTACGCTGGTGGACGGGGACGGAGGTACCGACACAGGCACAGCCACGGCGACGATCAATGTGACGGGCGGCGATACTACGGCTCCCAACATCGCACTGATAACGGGCGTTCAGGGAAATGCCGGGGCACCGAGCACGCTCGTCGTCCAGTTCAGCGAAACCGGAATGAACCACACATTCTTCGATTCAACGAAACTAGCTTTGTCGAATAATGTGACCCTAGTGTCGACCACGGGCACGTGGGGCACCGCAACCGACGGCGGTGGCAATACGGTAGATACGTATACTCTGCTGGTGAACAAGCCCAACAACGGCACGACATACACGGCAACTTTTTCTGCTGGAGCCTTCAAGGACGGCGCCGGCAATCTAAGCACCGCCGGGTCTCAAATCGGCCTCAAACCCGCAGGCACTTCCGGCGAGCCCATCAACCTCGCTCTCACCGATCCCTCGCATGAAGGTGCGCTCATCACCGTCACGGTGAAGGACGTACCTTCGGGCTGGACCATCGACGGCGCGACGCATAACGCCGATGGAAGCTGGACGACACAGACCAGCGACCTGCGCGGGCTGACTGTCACCACATCGGCCAGTTTCACCGGGGCAGCCGTGCTCGACGTCCAGATGACCTGGATCAACGCCGACGGCACCTCGGGCAGCGCGTCGATCGCCGACAATGTCGAGGCCTACGCTCCGGGCTCGCCGATCTTCGCCTGGTCGGGCGACGACGTGCTGACCGGGTCCAGCGGCAACGATCTCTTCGTCTTCTCGCAGCCGATCGGTGCCGATACGGTGCATAATTTCGACGCCGCGGCCGATCAGATCGACCTTATCGGCTACAACGGACTGGCGGACTTTGCCGACCTGCAGACCCATATCGCCGACGATGCCCACGGCAACGCGGTGATCACGCTGGGCGATGGGCAGTCGATCACGCTGGATGGCGTGCACTCGGGCGCGCTGACGGCAGGCAATTTCGTCTTCGACCAGACGCCGGTGGTCAACAATGCCGGCACCATGACGATCGGCGACGGCGCCTTGCTGCCGCTGAGCGGCATGATCAACAATAGCGGCCTCATCTCGCTGGACTCGACCGGCGGTGAAACGCTGCTGCAAATCATCCAGCATGGCGTGACCCTGCAGGGCGGCGGGCAGATCCTGCTG
>NZ_RZQA01001105.1:0-1710 GCF_004022915.1 Mesorhizobium sp. M7A.F.Ca.US.006.04.2.1 | reverse complement strand
ACTCAGGTCCGTCCATCCACCTTTTCCTCACTACAAGACCCCAGAGTAGAAAAATAAATCTACGGTCGTATGAATATTCGTGGGATATCTTCCGGGAAAATAAATCAACGAATTCGCCGTATTTTTCCTTAGAATCCTCATCAAATTCAGATTTCAAGTTTGAACGTATGAAATCCAAAAATACAGAGTATCTCAATCTTTCTACTTCAGAAATGCCAATATCGATTGCCGCGAGAATTTCTGCGACAGTTTCTCTGACAACGATCTCGATAGGAAATTTACCTACTATATCTACTATATCCACTTTTTGTTTTCCCGTTACGACCCATCGCCGGCTTAATATTTGACGCCCAGAGAATTCATCACGCTGCGACACGATGAACACGGTCCCATTTGCGCCCCTGTCGGTCCAGGCAGGGTCCTGCCGATGGATGCGGTACCTACCGACAGGTTCTGGGGGTTTTCTCCTGCATTCATTGCTTTTGATATAGCGTCAATTTCGCCGCAACAGCCATGCGCTTGTGATTTTTGTGTCACATTTGCGAGCGCCTCGTCCACTGTCGAATTTGTTGATCGCTGAACCCCAAGTGTTTCAGCGGCCCGCAAACTTAGTCCTGGATAGGCAGCGCCGGTTTCGGACGATACCGCGAATGATGCCGCTCCCTGCTTAACCCCCAAAGATTCGGCAGAGAGCGCCGCTTTTGACGCAAGTGTTTTGGCTATCGTCAACTCAGAAACGGTAGCGAGCGCCTTAACCCCAAGCCCGCCTGGTATGACGCCAAAAACGCCATCAGCTGTATCGGCTCTTCCTGATCTGCTAAGGTTGTATTTTCCCAAGGCCTTTCGGGTAACTTCCGGTGAAGCGCCATCTAATACGCTGAGGTCACCGTCGGCGTTTCGGAGAGCTGACGCCAGCCTGTCCGCTTGCTTGTCCTGTTCACGGGCTTGCTTCTCTGCCGCCGCTCTGTCCTTGGCGACTTGCGCGGATGATGGTGTGCTAGCGACGTGCCCGTTGTTGTCGGCGTTATTGACCGGATCGTTCTGGGCATACGCATACCGGTTGGTGCCGACGCCTGCTTTGGTCGGATCCCAGTCATCCGGTGAAATAAACCGCCCCAGCACCGGGTCCATGTACCGAGCATTGAGATACAGCAGGCCGGTCTCGGGATCGAAGCGTTCGCCGATGTAGTTCTTCTGCGTCTGGAAGCCGGTGTTGAGGCTTTCGCCATAGGTGGCGTAGCTGGTGGCGTCGACGACGGTGCCCGACATGTCGGTGACTTGGCGCACCGAGGCGAGATGTTCGCGGTGCAGGAAGTATTTGGTGGTGTCGACGACCTTGATGTCGGGATGCGGATAGCGCGATCTATGTGCCGGAAACCTATGAAGGCCGGCCGCCGGACGCCGACAGCGCCGACCGCGCCGACATGGTGCAGCGCCTGTCGACACTGACGCCGCAACAGCTGCGCGTGCTGCAGATGCTGCGCCAGGGCCTGCTCAACAAGCAGATCGCCTATGAGCTGCAGGTGGGCGAAACCACGGTGAAGGCGCATGTCTCCGAAATCCTGCGCAAGCTCAATGTCTACAGCCGCACGCAAGCGGTGATCGAGGTTTCGAAGCTGGACAATGCGGAGTTGTTTCGCGATCAGGCTGGGTTTTGAGCTTTTACCCTCCTCCTTGTGGGGAGGGTCGATCCGCGAAGCGGAGCGGGGT
>NZ_RZQA01001104.1:0-1720 GCF_004022915.1 Mesorhizobium sp. M7A.F.Ca.US.006.04.2.1 | reverse complement strand
GTCCTGTTGTCCCATCCGCCTGATGCAACCGGCCTGACCGGAAGATCCTTCCACTTGGGAAATTGCGTGGCGATCAATCGGCTGACAAGCGTTATGTCGATGTTCGGCTTGCTGACCATCGAGCCTAGCGCGGAAACTCGAGCCCCATTTCGCGGTAGCGCTCGGGGTCGTCGCCCCAGTTCTCGCGCACCTTGACGAACAGGAACAGGTGCACCTTCTGTTCGAGGATGCCTGCTATCTCCATGCGCGCCGCCTGGCCGATGGCGCGGATGGTCTCGCCCTTGTGGCCGAGAACGATCTTCTTCTGGCTGTCGCGCTCGACATAGATGGTCTGGTCGATGCGCACCGAGCCGTCCGGCTTCTCTTCCCATTTCTCGGTCTCGATATGCGAGGAATAGGGCAATTCCTGATGCAGCCTGAGATAAAGCTTCTCGCGCGTGATCTCGGCCGCGAGCTGGCGCATCGGCAGGTCCGAGATCTGGTCTTCCGGATAGTACCAGGGACCGACCGGCAGAGACTCGGCCAGATAATCGAGCACGTCCTTGCAGCCGGAACCGGTCAGCGCCGACACCATGAAGGTGCGCTTGAACGGCACCCTTTCGTTCGCTGCCGCCGACAGAGCCAGCAGCGCTTCGTGCTTGACGCGGTCGACCTTGTTGAGGATCAGCACCATCGGCTGGCGCACATCCTTCAGCCGTTCGAGGATGGCGTCGGCGTCGCCCCTGATGCCGCGCTCGGCGTCGATCAGAAGCAGTACGATATCGGCGTCCTTGGCCCCACCCCAGGCGGTGGTCACCATCGCCGTGTCGAGCCTTCGCTTCGGCTTGAAGATGCCGGGCGTGTCGACGAAAACGATTTGCGCATTGTCATGCGTGGCGATGCCGCGCACGATGGCGCGAGTCGTCTGCACCTTGTGGGTGACGATCGACACCTTGGCGCCGACCAATTGGTTGACCAAGGTCGACTTGCCCGCATTGGGCGCGCCGATCAGCGCGACAAAGCCGGAATGCGTGGCGGCGGCTGTGGTCGCCGGCTCTTCGGTAGCGGTCATGCCGCGCTCCCTTCACTGGAGGGCCGCGAGCCCCCCGATTTTTGGGCCGATGCGGCGGCCCAAACGCCTTCGCGCACAAGAAATGCCGAAGCCGCCGCTTCTTCGGCCGCCCTGCGCGAGCCGCCGGTGCCGCTTATCGGCGCAAAGCCGCGGACCTGCAAGGATACAGTGAAGACCGGCTGATGGTCGGGTCCCTCGCGCTTGTCGATCACATATTCGGGTCTGATATCGCTGGTCTTGGCAATCCATTCCTGCAGATCGGATTTCGGATTGAGCGGCTTTGCGATCACCGTATGCGAGCGCGGTTCCCAATAGCGCAGGACGAACCGCCGCGCGGCCTCGATGCCACCGTCGACGTAAACCGCCGCAATCAGCGCTTCGACCGCATCCGCCAGATAGTTTCCGCCCGAGCCGCGCGACCGCATCTTCAAGGCAGAATCGGCGCGGACCAGATCCTCCAGCTGCATTTCGATGCCGATTTCGGAGCAGGTCCGCGCATCGACCAGCGCATTGAAGCGCGGCGCGATTTCACCTTCCGGCGCATCGGGAAATTTTTCGAAAAGCATATCGGCGACGACAAGCCCGAGCACGCGGTCGCCAAGAAATTCAAGACGCTGGTTGTTGGTGGCCGCCTTGACCGCACTGGAATGCGTCAAGGCGGTCTCGAGC
>NZ_RZQA01001103.1:0-1723 GCF_004022915.1 Mesorhizobium sp. M7A.F.Ca.US.006.04.2.1 | reverse complement strand
GCGCCGTGCAGATCGGCTATGGCCCGGACAAGGCTGAGCCCGAGGCCGCTGCCTGATGTCGAGCGGCTGTGGTCCAGCCGGTAGAGCCGCTGGAACACTTTCTCGCGCTCTGCCGCCGGAATGCCGGGACCGTTGTCGGCGACGCCCGCAACGACGCGTTCGTCCTGGCGCGCTACCGACAGCTTTATCGTCGTGCCCGATGGACAATGGCGCAACGCGTTCTCGACCAGATTGGCGAACATCTGCGTCAGCAGCTCGCGATCGCCATGGATCCGGTCCGTCGTTTCCTGTGGTTGCGCCAACGACAGCGACTTTCCGTCGTCCTCGGCAACATCGGCATAGATCTCGGCGATGGTTTGCAGCACCTCGCCCAGATCGACATCGGTGAACCGCGCCCGGCGGGCGCCGGCCTCGATCTGCGCGATGCGCAGCAGGGCATCGAAGGTCTCGTTGATCTGCAGGCTCTCGGCATGCGCCTCCGCCAGTTCAGCGGCGATTTTCCGGCCCGACAGGTTCTTTTCCGACGCGGTGTCGAGGATCATCTGCAACCGGTTGAGCGGCGTCTTCAGATCGTGGGCGATGTTGGCGCTGACCTGTTTCATGCCTTCGACCAGCGCCGACAGGCGGTCGAGCGCGGCATTGACCTGGCTGGAGACGATGTCGATGTCGTCACCCTTGCCGGTCAGCGGAATGCGGGTGTCCAGCCGTCCATGCGAGACATCCACCATGGTGGCGGCGATGCCGTCGAGACGGCGCTGGACGCGCGAGGCGAGCAGGGCGCCGCCGGCGACCGCCAGCCCGGTGATGATCAGGGTTCCCCAGCCAAAGCTCATCAGCACGATTCTCTCCAGCTCCTCCGTCTCGGAAAGGCTGAAGGCGACGGTCAGCGTGTTGCCGCCGACCGGGCCGGAATAGGCGCGGTACTCGGCGCCGGGCGGCACGCCGGGCATTTCGGTGTCGAACATCGAGAAGCCGTCGGGGAGCCCCGCGGCGGTGAAGTTGCCGGCCAGGCGATTGCCCGTTGCGTCGGTCAGCGAAAACAGCTGCTCCTTCTTGAGGCTGCGCAGGGAGTGGCTGCCGACGGTCTCAACCAGCTCCTTGAGATCGTTCTCGGCATAGGTCGCGGCGACGACCGCGTAGGTTTCCTTGATGGTGTCGTCGAGCCGCTCGGCAAGATCGGCGCTCATCATCTGGTAGACGATGGCGCCAGACAGGACGAAGGCCAGCACGAACAGGAAGGCGAAGGTCAGGGCAAGCCGGAATGGCGTGCTGCGCAGCAGGCGGGACCAGGTTCCGGTCATGGCGCGTGCAGGCTGTAGCCTGTGTTGCGGACGGTGTGGATGAGCTGGGTTTCGAAGGGCTTGTCGACCTTGGCCCGCAGCCGGCTGATATGGGTCTCGACGACGCTGGTCCTGGGATCGAAATGAAAATCCCAGACACGCTCCAGAAGCATGGTGCGGGTGATGACGCGGCCTTCGCCGCGCATCAGCACTTCCAGCAGGCTGAACTCCCGCGGCTGCAGGTCGATCGGCTGGCCCCGCCTCGTGACGCGGCGCATGATCAGGTCCATTTCGAGGTCGGCGACCCGCAGGACGGTTTTCTGCTCCTGCGCCGCCGGCCGCCGGCCAAGCGCGTTGATGCGGGCGAGGAGTTCGGAAAAGGCGAAGGGCTTGACCAGATAGTCGTCGCCGCCTGCCTCGAGCCCCTCGACGCGGTCGTCGAT
>NZ_RZQA01001102.1:0-1724 GCF_004022915.1 Mesorhizobium sp. M7A.F.Ca.US.006.04.2.1 | reverse complement strand
GAGGCCGCTGATCTGGACCAGGTCCGCCACCGGCAGCGGCTTGTCGAGATTGGCGTTGATGTGATCGATGACCGGCTGCATGGCGCTTAGTTTTTCGGCGAAGGCATGGGAACCGAAGACATCGTCATAGAGCGCCATCGCAGCCTCGTAGGCTATCGCGGAAGCAGCACCCGGCGAAGCGGCGCCTTTGATCAGGCGCAAGCTGCAATCGGCAAGATGATCGATTGTCGCCGGCTGCAGCCGAAATACAGGACCCGAGACGCTGAGGATCGACTTGTGGATGCGCAGCGCTTCCTCGCCGTTCATCGAAATCCAGAAATATTCCCAGCGCTCATCTCCAGCCAGCCAGTAGCGGTGGTTGTGCGGCACCAGCACCAGCAATGTGTCGTTCTTCTGCAAGCGGTAGTTGCGGTTTTCGTAGCGCAGCCGGCCAGTCCCGCTGATCGTGTGCTGGAGCACGGTGAACGGTGTCTGACCGCGCTTGCGGCCGTCCCAGTCGTAGATTTCGTCCTCGCGCACTTCGTAGCCCGTGCTCGTCGGCATGGCGTGCAGGCGCTGGCGGCCGCGCGGCAGCGAGATCGTGCGCATGGACTGTCCGTGTTCTATCAAATCATGCAGCACAAAATTACCCCTGAAAGCATAATCCTTCTCTGGTCGCGCTCGCGAATAAGCGCATAATCCCCATCGAAAAGCGAGAGAGATCCGCAGTCAAGGAGCGGACAGGGAGGTTGGCGAGCCGGATTCCGGCTTGTCCTGCATACATGTCGCGGCATGTGGCTACAGCCTCCATTGTCATTCCTTGCCTGCAATTCGAAATGGAATGAGGTGCGGCTGATGAGTTTCAAAATCGCTATCATCGGTGCCGGCAGCGTCGGCTTCACCAAGAAATTGTTCACCGACATCTTGTGCGTGCCCGAATTCAAGGACATCGAATTCGCGCTGACCGATGTCAGCGAGCACAATCTTCAGATGATCAAGGCGATCCTCGACAGGATCGTCGAGGCGAACAGGTTGCCGACCAGGGTGACGGCGACCACAGACCGCCGCAAGGCGCTCGAAGGCGCTCGCTACGTCATCAGCTGCGTGCGGGTCGGCGGCCTCGAAGCCTACGCCGACGATATCCGCATTCCCTTGAAATACGGCATCGACCAGTGCGTCGGCGATACGATCTGCGCTGGCGGCATTCTCTATGGCCAGCGCAACATTCCGGTGATCCTGGATTTCTGCAAGGACATACGCGAGGTCGCCGAGACGAACGTCAAATTCCTGAACTACGCCAACCCGATGGCGATGAACACCTGGGCGGCGATCGAATACGGCAAGGTCGACACTGTCGGGCTCTGTCACGGCGTCCAGCACGGCGCCGAGCAGATCGCCGAGGTGCTTGGCGCGAAGTCCACGCAGGAGCTCGACTATGTCTGTTCCGGCATCAACCACCAGACCTGGTTCATCGACCTGCGCCTCAACGGCCGCCCCATTGGCAAGGATGAACTGGTGGCCGCTTTCGAGGCGCATCCGGTCTATTCCAGGCAGGAGAAGCTGCGCATCGACGTCCTGAAGCGCTTCGGTGTCTATTCGACCGAAAGCAACGGCCATCTTTCCGAATATCTGCCCTGGTACCGCAAACGTCCCGACGAGATCACGCGCTGGATCGATATGTCCGACTGGATTCACGGCGAGACCGGCGGCTATCTCCGCTACTCCACCGCAACCCGCAACTGGTT
>NZ_RZQA01001101.1:0-1727 GCF_004022915.1 Mesorhizobium sp. M7A.F.Ca.US.006.04.2.1 | reverse complement strand
GGCATTCATCAGCACGGTGTCGCGATAGGCGCCGGCAGCGCCGCCCAACATATCGCGCAAGGCTTTGGCATTGTAGTCCGCATCGCCGCCACGCAGTTCGTCCCTGCTGTGGCGCGGCAACCCGACCGCTTCAGGCGTCAGGGTGAAGCTGCGGATCTCGCCGCCGATCAGTTCGGCGACCTGCGTCTCGCCGGTGGTGGTGATCTCGTCATAGCCGTCGCCATGAGCAACCCAGGCATGCTCCGCACCCAGTGCCTTCAGCGTCTCGGCAACCGGCAGGATCCATTCCGGCAGGAACACACCGACCAGCTGCCGCTTGACGCCAGCTGGATTGGAGAGCGGCCCGAGCAGGTTGAAGATGGTGCGGGTGCCGAGTTCGACGCGGGTCGGACCGACATGTTTCATCGCTGGATGGTGCGCGGGCGCGAACATGAAACCAATGCCAGCCTCGTGGATGCAGCGGCCGATGAATTCGGGCGAGATGTCGATCTTGACGCCGAGCGCAACCAGCACGTCGGCGGCTCCTGTCAGCGAGGACAGGCCACGATTGCCGTGCTTGGCAACCGGCACACCACTGCCGGCGATGACAAAGGCCGATCCCGTGGAAATATTGACGCTGTGGGAATTGTCCCCGCCGGTGCCGACGATATCGATGGCGCCGTCCGGCGCGTCGACTTGCAGCATCTTGGCCCGCATGGTGGCGACGGCGCCGGAAATCTCGCTCACCGTCTCGTCGCGCACGCGCAGCGCCATCAGGAAACCGCCGATCTGGCCGGGGGTCGCATCACCCGACATGATGATGTCGAAGGCCTCGCGCGCTTCCTCGAAGGAAAGCGCGCTACCGGTCGCGATCTTGGCGATATGGGTTTTCAGCGCGCTCATCTTGTCGAGGCTTGGGCGACGGCGGCCTGGTCGACGCGAACGTCGTACTGCGTCTGCAACTGCGCCACCAATTGGTCGAGCAGGTCGTCCGACATGCCGGAGGTGAAGGATTTCTGTGCGTCATCCGGCACCGAGCTGGCATCGGCCCCGGCGGGCTCGAACACTTCGGCGACCTTGTACAGTATCTGCCCGTCGCCGGTAGGCGAGGGGATCAGGCCGGTACCGCCTTCGCCGACTCCGAACATCGCTGCGGCACCTTCCTTGCCGAAATCGACGTCGTCAGCCTCGCGCTTGACACCGCGCTTGGTCTGCTTTTCCAGCTTCAGTTCGCTGGCAATGACATCGAGCGTTGCGCCGGCCTTGAGCCGCTTTTCCAGCTCGTCAGCCTTGGCGGCGAGCCGCTTGCTTGTTTCCGCCGCCGTCCAGTCGGCCACGACTTTCTGACGAACCTCATCCAGCGTGCGGTCGCGAGCCGGCGTGATGGACGCCACCTCATAGAAGACGAAGCCGTTGTCGGCTGTGGTCAAGGCATCGTTTTCCGTGTTGGGTTCGGCGTCGAAGACGGCTTTGATCAGCTCCGGCGATTGCGGCAGGTCCTTGACGATGCTTGCATCTGGCCGCAGTCCACTGCGATCGATGGCATCGATGGTGACGACCTTCAGCTTCAGCTTGGCCGCGGCGTCGGCCAGCGAACTGCCGGCGGCGCGGGTGTCATCGTAATTGTCGCGCACGTCCAGAAGGATGCGGCTTGCCTCGCCCAGCGCCAGATCCTTGCGGATCTGGTCGGACACCTCGGCCAGCGGCTTCACCACTTCGGGCTTGATCTCGGTGACACGCAGCAGCAC
>NZ_RZQA01001100.1:0-1727 GCF_004022915.1 Mesorhizobium sp. M7A.F.Ca.US.006.04.2.1 | reverse complement strand
GTTATGGCTTGGTCTGGTCCTCGGAAGAGCCGCGCGGGGAGGTGCCTGAGATTGCCGGCCTCGCCGAAGGCAAGCTCCTCGCCTTGCGCGGCATCGCGGTCAACGCGCCGGCCGACAAAGTCGTCGAGAGGCTGAGAGCCTATCGCTTTCAACCCAACGGAGCGATCGATGGCGAGGGCGCCGACATTCTCGTCGAAGCCGCCCAGGATTTCGCTGTGGCGCTTCGCTCGCGAGCCAGCAGCGCCGAGACGCAGGGCGTTTTCTTCGTGCAGCCGGTCGATTCCAACCGTTCGGTGATCCGCGGCGTGCTCGATCAGGAGGCCGAGGGCGCCGCGCGCATTGCCATTCTGCGTCACCACAATGAGCGGCTTTCCAAGCTGCGCGACGAGGTCGAGCGCGACGTGGCGAACGCGCCGGCGCCGGCGCCGCTCGAGCCGGTCTACGAACGGGTCTCGGCCGAACTCGCCGAAATGCCTGAGGTGACCACGCATGGCCGCAAGGCTGCGCTGCGTGTCAGCGTGGCCAGAAAATGGCAGACCGCCGACGGGATCGCAGGCTTCGAGCTTCGTCCGATCAAGGGCATCCTGCCGACGTTCCAGCCTGGAGCCCATATCGACGTCCACATGCCCAATGGCGAGATCAGGCAGTATTCGATCACCAACGGTCCCGGTGAAACCGACAGCTTCACCATCGGCGTCAAGCTGGAACGGGACTCCAAGGGTGGCTCGAAATGCATGCATGAGACGGTGCGAGAGGGCGACGTGCTGGCGATTTCCGAGCCACGCAACAACTTCCCGCTGCGCCGCGATGCGATCAAGACGCTGTTCGTCGCCGGCGGCATCGGCATCACGCCGCTGCTCGCCATGGCGCAGGCGCTGAAGAACCAGGAGCTTGCGCACGAGCTGCATTATTTCGCGCAAGGCGAGGAACACCTCGCCTTTGCCGATCGGCTGAAGCATCTCGGCGATGCGCTGAAGCCGCATCTCGGCCTCTCGCCCGACGCGACCGGCGCCGAGCTTCGACAACTCCTCGCCGGTCATCGCAATGGCATGCATCTCTACATCTGCGGCCCGGGACCGATGCTGGAAGCCGCGCGCAAGATCGCGGCCGAGCAGGGCTGGCCGGATAGCGCCGTCCATTTCGAGTACTTCAAGAACACCAACAAGATCGACGACAGTTCGAGCTTCGAGGTCGCGCTGGCGCGCTCCTGCGTCACGCTTCAGGTGCCGGCGGGCAAGACGATCATGCAGGTCATGCGCGAAAGCGGCATCGATGTTCCGTCGTCTTGCGAGCAAGGCGCCTGCGGCACTTGCGTGGCGACGGTGATCGAGGGCGAACCGGACCATCAGGACGTCTACCTCAACGATGCCGAGAGGAAGGCCGGAACCAAGATCATGACCTGCGTTTCGCGCGCCAAATCGGCACGCCTCGTGCTGGACATCTAACTGTTTGTTTTACGCAATTCCGGACGGAAAACCGTTACACACATTTCCTGGAATTGCTTTAGGAGCTGCCGATGATCACGCTTTACGACTACGAACTGTCGGGCAATTGCTACAAGCTGCGGCTGCTGATGAGTTTTCTCGGCATCGACTACAAGACCGTGCCGGTCGACTTCTACCCCGGCCGCGAACACAAGTCGGAATGGTTCCTGAAACTCAATCCGCTTGGCCAGCTGCCGGTCATCGAGGATGAAGAGCTGATCTTGCGCGATGCCCAAGCGATCC
>NZ_RZQA01000010.1:0-24403 GCF_004022915.1 Mesorhizobium sp. M7A.F.Ca.US.006.04.2.1 | reverse complement strand
GTCCACAGCAGGTCGGGGCCGAACCGCGCTCCGGCGCTGGCGTAGGTACCGATGGCCGAGCAGTCGTCATCGGCCGCGCCGGTGATCAGGCCAAGCCCAAGCGCCCGAACGACGTCGCCCCCTTTTCGCCTGCTTTCCCTTTGGCCAGCATTCTCAGGCGGCTTGTTCATTGAAGGCGCGTCTTTACCGAGGCCACGCAAGAAATCATGACGAACATTCCAATCGGATGGCGATGAAGCGTTGCAGCTGCATTGAGATCGAGGTTCGAACCTCCGGTCAGGTTTTTTGTTCCTGGACACGGTCCCGGCCCGCGACGGCGGCGGAGCCGAACGTCAAAGCGAATGCTCCGTCCCCCTGAAGAAGACAATGCTTGTGTCGAAGCCAATCCTTCAGGCGACGTGGCACAAAAGCTATTTCTTGAAGTCAGCGGCTCGTACTGCCGCCGATCACCATCCGCACGCCGAGGCCGATGATGAGACAGCCGGCGAGCCGCTGCTGCCAAAGCCTTGCGCGAGGGTGCCGCATGACCCATGCGCCGACCGCGCCCGATGCCAAGGCGTAGGCTCCCAGCACCAGCACACCGGTTATCTTCTGTGTTGCGCCGAGCAGCACCAGTTGCAACGTGACGGAGCCCCTATGCGGGTCGACAAATTGCGGCAGGAACGCAACCATGAACATCAAAGGCCAGGGATTGCTCAGATTGGCGATCATTCCTTCCCGGGCGGCGGCGAGCGGCCGCAGGGCCTTGATGTCACCTGTGGGAATGGTTGCCGAGGCTGAAAGCAGCAGCCGGAAACCCAGCCACATGATATAGGCCGCCCCGGCCCATCGAAGCAGATTGAACGCCACCGGCGAGGCGTGGACAAGCGAAGACAGGCCGAATGCAATCAGCGGAAGCTGCACCAGTCCGGCGCCCAGCGTCATGCCGAGTACCGTGAACAACGCCACGCCGCGCCCGTGTCCGATGCCGCGGGCCATCACCAGCATGCTGTCGGGGCCTGGCGGCACCTGCATCAGAATGACGGTTCCGACAAAAGCTGTCCACAATGAGAGGTCGATGGGGCATCTCCTTTCGCGCCGCCGATGACATCAAAGGGGCCAGCCGTCACCGGGTTCCGGCGGCAAATGAAAATGTCCATCGCGAAGAACCAGCCTGATGGAACGCGGTGCAGTCCTGGAAGTTGAAAAGCCAGAGCCGTTCCTGAACCGGTTTTGGAGGCCTGATCCGTGCATGAACCGATAAACGCCTTCCCGCTCCCGCTGGATACGTCTCCGATGGAGGCCAGGCTTGCCGATGCAATCCCAAGGGATGGGAACCGCTGGCAGTACGAGCCTAAATGGGACGGATTCCGCTGCCTTGCTTTCAAGAGCGACGACACCGTTGACCTGCGCGCCAAATCCGGCAAGCCGCTCGGCCGCTATTTTCCGGAAATCACGGAGATCCTGCGTGACCTCAAGCGCGGGCATTTCGTCATCGACGGCGAGATTGTCATCGAGGTGGACGGTGAGCTTTCCTTCGAGGCGCTGCAGATGCGTCTTCACCCGGCACAAAGCAGAATCCGCAAACTGAGTTCGCAGACGCCTGCCAGTCTGATCCTCTTCGACATGCTTGCCAGGCCGGGCGGCGAGGTCATCACGGGCAAACCACTTGTCGAAAGGCGGCGAGCGATCGAGGACTTCGTGACCTCCTCGAACAGTCCGGATCTTCGCCTGTCGAAGTGCACTTATGATGCAGCGACGGCGGCTCGATGGCTGAACGGGGCCGGCCATGCATCGACCGACGGCATCGTGGCCAAAGTGCTCGACGAGCATTATCTGTGCGGCGAACGTGCGATGGTGAAGGTAAAGCCGAGGCGCACCGCCGATTGCGTTGTCGGCGGTTTCCGCTATCTCGCGGGTAGCCGTGAGGTCGGCTCACTGCTCCTCGGCCTCTACAATGACGACGGCAAGCTCGATCACGTCGGCTTCACGTCGACCATCGCCAGGACCGACAGAGGAGCGCTCACGCGCCGGCTGGAAGGGCTGCGGTCAGAGCCCGGATTCACTGGCAAGGCGCCCGGCGGCCCGAGCCGCTGGAGCACGGAGCGCAGCGGACAATGGGAGCCTTTGGAACCTGAACTGGTGGTGGAGGTCCGCTTCGACCACGTCACCGGCAATCGGTTTCGCCATGGCACCAAACTGCTGCGCTGGCGCCCCGACAAGGCGCCACGGCAATGCACGTTCGAGCAGATCGAATAGACCGCCCCAGGGAGATCGCCCCAGAAACCTGTCACGATTTATTGCGACGAAGGAACCAACTCGGGATTCACCGGTTCGGACACCATCCACCCGGAGCTACCCTGACATGCCGAATGCAGCAGAAATTCTGATCGACACACTCGTCGCCTGGAACGTGGAGGTGGTGTTCGGCTTGCCGGGAGACGGCATAAACGGCGTCATGGAAGCGTTGCGGACGCGGCGCGACAAAATTGCCTTCGTTCAGGTCCGGCATGAAGAGTCGGCTGCCTTCATGGCATGTGCATATGCCAAGTGGACAGGAAAGCTGGGCGTGTGCCTCGCGACGTCCGGCCCCGGCGGAACACATCTTCTGACCGGCCTCTATGACGCCAAGCTCGACCAGGCTCCAGTGCTGGCGATTACGGGCATGCAGTTCCACGATCTGATCGAGACGTTCACGCAACAGGATGTCGATCTGACGCGCGTGTTCAACGATGTCTCCGTTTATAACGCCCATGTTGCCGACGCCGCGCATATGGAAAACGTCGCCAGCCTTGCCTGTCGAACCGCGCTGGCGCGCAAGGGCGTCGCCCATCTTTCGATTGCCAGCGACATCCAGGAGCAGGAGCGTGATCCGTCGAAGCGCTCCAAGCGCAATCGCCCGGCGCACACGCCGCAGGATATGTTCGCCGGTCACAGCGTACCGCTGGACGTTGAGCTCGACAAAGCCGCCGCCATTCTCAATGACGCTTCGCGGGTTGCGATCCTGGCCGGACGCGGCGCCATCGGCGCGGCAGCCGAACTCGAATATACGGCGCGCCTGCTGCAGGCGCCTGTCGCGAAGGCCTTGCTGGGCAAGGCGGTGCTGCCGGACGATCATCCCTACACCACCGGCGGGATCGGTATTCTTGGAACCCTGGCTTCGCAAGAAGCGATGGAGAGTTGTGACGCGGTGCTGATTATCGGTTCGACCTTTCCCTACATCGAATACTACCCGAAGCCCGGACAGGCCCGTGGCGTCCAGATCGACTGCGATGCGCAACGGATCGGCTTGCGCTTTCCAGTCGAGGCCGGCCTTGTCGGCGACGCGGCAGAGACATTGCGCGCGCTCAACCGGCGCCTGACGCAAAAGCCCTCGGATGAATTCCTGCGCCGTTCCCAGGAGACCATGAGAAAATGGCGCGAGATGATGCGGCAGTCGGAAGACATGCAGGCGCAACCATTGAAGCCACAAGCGATTGCCCGGGCTTTCGGACAAAGATTGGCCGACGACACAGTGCTGGCCACGGATTCCGGTCAGAATACGGAGCTGGCCGCCCGCCATGTCGATCTTCGCAGCGGCCAGGCATTCGGGGTGTCCGGATCGCTGGCGTCGATGGCGTGCGGTCTGGCCTACGCCATCGCTGCCGGCATAGCTTTTCCCGGTCGACCGATTGCCGCTATCGTCGGCGATGGCGGCTTTGCCATGCAGCTCGGCGAATTCTCGACGGCGGTGCGCTACAAGATCCCGCTCAAGGTTCTGGTGATCAAGAACAACATGCTCAATCAGATCGCCTGGGAGCAGATGATGTTTCTGGGCAACCCGCAATTCGGTTGCGAATTGCAGCCGATCGATTTTGCCAAGGCGGCAGAAGCAATGGGCGCAAAGGGTTTTCGCATCGAGCGGGCCGATCAGATCGAGACGGTTCTCGACCAGGCTTTCGCCACGCAAGGCCCTGTCGTGATCGAAGCGCTGGTAGATGCCTATGAGCCGCTGATGCCGCCCAAAATGCCGGCAGACTACGCCAAGAACTTCCGCCAGGCCCTGCCGCGGACGCCGGGACACGAACGCATAGAAGAAAATATCGCCCGTGAGCCGGCGAAATCGATGATGGATGCCTAGAGGCGGCGCAGGGAGGTGGAACAGCGCGCCTCAGTGGCTTCATTCTGAATCTTTCCAGATGAACCCGCGCTCTTCCGGATGACGGATGCGGATCATGAGCTTCGACGCGCTCTTTTCGACCTCGATTTGCTATGGCAACGGCGCTCCGCAGGCTGGTTGGACTCTGGCGCTACCCATCACATTGCCACTGGCGGCAATCCTTTTGCTGTATGTTGCCGGCGCTGGCCGGCTGTGGCGACGGAGCGGACGTGGACGTCGCTTGCGATCGCGGCAGGCCTTGCTGTTTGCTGCCGGCTGGTCCGTCCTGGCGTTCGCCCTTGTAAGCCCGATCCATGCATTGGGCGAACATGTGTTTGCGGCGCACATGATCGAGCACGAATTGCTGATGGCGGTCGCAGCGCCTCTGCTGGTTGCCTCCCGCCCGACGGCGGCGATGATGTGGGCCCTGCCGGTACAGCTGCGCCAGATATTCGGAGCGGCCGGACATGCAAATGCGCTTCGGGCGGTCTGGGCGTTCATCAGCCGTCCTGTGGTCGCGACCGTCCTGCACGGAGCCGCGATATGGATCTGGCATGTCCCGGCGCTGTTCGAGGCTGCCCTCCAGCAGGGCTTCCTGCATTATGCCCAGCACGCGAGTTTCCTCGGTAGCGGGCTTTTGTTCTGGTGGGTGCTGCTGCCTCGCCTTGGCCGCGAGCAGGCTTGCGGCAATGCCGTGATGCATCTTTTCTTCACCTCCCTCCACACCGGGCTGCTCGGGGTGTTGCTCGTCGTCTCGCCCAGGCTGTGGTATCCGGATAATGCGATCGGCTCGGATTTATGGGGGCTCAACCCGCTCGAGGACCAGCAACTTGCAGGCTTGATCATGTGGATTCCCGCCGGCCTGATCTATGGCGGGGCCGCACTGCTCCTGGTCGCTCTCTGGATTCAAACGAGCGGTCGGCGGCAACAGGCTTTCCAGCAGTTGCGCATCGTCTAACCCGCACCGCTTCGCGTCGGTTTTCAGCCGGGGGGTGTTGCCAAGCATCCTTTTTCAGTCAGCCGCGTTATGGCCTTGGCAACGATGGTGGATCCTTCATGGCGAGGTGCATGAGTCCGTTGGCCAGCTCTCGCAGGCTGACACGACCGCGAATGTCGCTTGCCCCCACATGTCCTAGGCAAATCTTGCCTGGCACCGTTCAGGGAACGGCCGCGCAACGGCGTTTGAGGGCGATCAGCGCAGCGCCGATATTGGCCTTGGCAGGATGCGGCGACAAGCAATCGGCCCTCCATGCACACGGTGCGAATGCCCGGAGAATCCTTGATCTGATCTGGTCTTTCAGCGCAATCGCAGTGGCCACGTGGCTGCTTGTCATGTTGATCCTGGCGGCAGCGCTTTTGCGTCGTCGCCTGTCCGAGACAACGCGCTCGCCGCTCGAGATCGATTCTCGTCAGGAGCGCCGATTTGCTCGCGTTGTCGGCAGCGCCATTGCGTTGACCGTTCTGGTGCTCGTCATGATGACGATAGCGAGTTTTTTCGCCGGCAAATCCATTGCTTCGCTGAGCGGAACGGAAACGCTTGCCGTGCGCATCACCGGGCACCAATGGTGGTGGGAGGTCCGGTATCCCGGAGATGATCGGTCCCAATCGATCGTCACGGCAAATGAAATCCATGTCCCGGTTGGCGAACCGGTCAAGGTCGAACTCGATTCGCTCGATGTCATTCATAGCTTCTGGGTGCCGAATCTTGCCGGCAAGCGCGATCTCATTCCGGGCCGGCCGAGTGAGCTCACACTCGTCGCCGATAAGCCCGGCATCTATCGTGGCCAGTGTGCCGAATTCTGCGGCTATCAGCACGCCCATATGGCCATCACCGTCATCGCGGAAAGCCGCGAAGCGTTCGAAGCATGGCAATCCAGGCAAAACGCCGTCGCATCCGCGCCTGGCGGCGACGAAGAGCGCCGCGGCCAACAGGCATTTCTGTCCACCGGCTGTGCGCTCTGCCACACGATAAGAGGCACGCCTGCCAGCGGAACGGTGGGACCTGACCTAACTCATCTCGCCAGCCGACGCGCACTGGCCGCGGATACGCTCGCCATGACCCCTGGCGCGCTCGCCGCTTGGATCGCCGATCCACAGTCGATAAAGCCCGGCGCCAAGATGCCGCGCATTGCCCTTAGCGCCGACGATCTCAACGCGGTCGTCACCTATCTCGGAAGCCTCGAATGAGTGGCCTTGCGGGAAAGCTGGCCGAGCACACTCAGGAGGCCCTGAAAGGCATCCGTGACACCGGTCTCGAAGAGGTGAGACTGCGCGCCTTTCTGGCGCATGCCTGGCGAACGCCGAAAGGCTTCTACGGCTGGCTGGTCACGGTCGATCACAAGCTGATCGGACGGCGCTATATCGTGACGGCTTTCCTGTTTCTCATCCTTGCGGGTCTGTCAGCGCTCGCCATGCGCTTCCAGCTTGCCCAGCCTGAGGCCGGCCATATCGGTCCCGATCTCTACAACCAGCTGTTCACCATGCACGGCACGACGATGATGTTTCTGTTTGCCGTGCCGGTGATGGAAGCTTTCGCCATTTACCTGGTGCCGCTGATGATCGGCACTCGCAATGTCGCCTTTCCGCGGCTCAATGCATTCAGCTACTGGGTCTATCTTTCCGGCGGGCTGATGATCTGGATCGCCTTCGCCTTCGAAACCGGTGCGGATGCCGGCTGGTTTTCCTATGTGCCGCTCGCCGGACCCGAATATGGCATCGGCAAGCGCCCCGATTTCTGGGCGCAGATGGTGACCTACACCGAAGTGTCCGCCCTCGCGGTAGCGGTCGAGATCATCGCGACAGTTTTCAAACAACGTGCCCCCGGCATGTCGCTCGACCGCATCCCGCTCTATGTCTGGTCCGTCCTCGTTACGGCTTTCGTCATCCTGTTCGCCATGCCGGCCGTGATGGTCTCGAGCACAATGCTGATCCTCGACCGCCTGGTCGGCACAAAATTTTTCGACCCCGCAGCAGGCGGCGATGCACTGCTGTGGCAGCATCTGTTCTGGTTCTTCGGCCATCCCGAGGTCTATATCATCTTCATTCCGGCGACCGGCTTCGTTTCCGCGATCCTGCCGACCTTCGTTCGCCGCCCGGTGTTCGGCTATCTCGGGATCGTGCTGTCGTTGATCGCGATCGGTTTTCTTTCCTTCGGCCTGTGGGTGCACCACATGTTCGCTACCGGCCTGCCGCAACTCGGCGAGAGCTTCTTCACCGCTTCCTCGATGATGATCGCCATTCCGAGCGGCGTTCAGATCTTCTGCTGGATTGCGACGATCTGGGGCGGCCGGCCGATCTTCGCCACGCCCATGCTTTTCGTTCTCGGCTTCATCTTCACCTTTGTGATCGGCGGCCTGACCGGCGTCATGGTCGCCTCGGTGCCGCTCGACCTGCAGGTGCACGACACCTATTTCGTGGTTGCCCATTTCCATTATGTGCTGGTCGGGGGCGCCGTCTTCCCCCTGCTCGGCGCCGTTTATTACTGGTTTCCCAAGATCACCGGACGCATGCTGTCCGAGAGGCTCGGCCGCTGGAATTTCTGGCTGGTCTTCCTCGGGTTCAATCTCACCTTCTTCCCCATGCATATTCTCGGTCTGCAAGGCATGCCGCGCCGCGTTTATACGTATCCGCCGGCGAGCGGCTGGGGAGAGATGAACCTCTTCATCAGCCTCTCTTCGCTGGTGGTGTTCGCGGGCTTCGCGCTTTTCTTCCTGAATCTCTTTCTCAGCCTCCGCAACGGCCGCATTGCAGGAGACAATCCCTGGGGCGCGAGCACGCTCGAATGGGCGACGACGTCGCCGCCGCCCTCCTACGATTTTTCGCGGCTGCCCGTGGTAACTCACCGCGAACCGCTTTGGGCCGAGCCCGATGTGCTCCCAGTGGTCGAAGGTCTGCGTGTCGACGCCCGCGAGGTGCTCGCCGGCACGGTCGCCGATGCGATGCCGCAAGTAAGGGTACCATCGGCTGACAACTCGATCTGGCCGTTGCTGTCGGCCATCGCAGTCGGCGGCGCATTTCTCGGTTCGATATACACGCCGTGGGCGGTGGTCTGGGGAGCGATCCCGGTTTCGATCGGCTTCATCTGCTGGTTCTGGCCGAAAGGCGAACCGGAGGACGAGGAATGAGGCACCGCCCCGTCGCCGACGTCAGTCACCTGCCCACATACGATTTCGGGTCAGCGAGCCCGATGTGGTGGGGAACCCTTGCCTTCATTGCCCTCGAGGCAACCGGTTTTGCCTTGGCGATAGGCACTTACTTCTATCTGGCCGTGCTGGCCCGGCATTGGCCCATTGGGGCCCCTGCGCCAGATCTGCTGCCGGGGACGGCAGTACTGGTTATTCTGGTTGCGAGCGTCGTGCCCAACCACATGATCGAAGTTTGGGCACGTCGCCAGGACCTGGCGAAAGTTCGCCTTGGCATGGTCGTCATGTCGATCGTCGGCATTCTTCCGCTGATCGTTCGCATCTGGGAATTTCCGGCTCTGCGGATTTCCTGGGATCAGAACGCTTACGGATCGATCGTCTGGTTCCTGCTCGGGCTGCATACGACGCATCTCCTTACCGATGTCGGCGACACGATCGTCCTGGCGGTTCTCATGTTCACGCAAAAAGGCAAGGCAGGCCGCCGCTTCAGCGACGTCTCGGACAACGCCTTCTACTGGGACTTCGTCGTCGTCTCATGGGTCGTGCTCTATCTTGTTATCTATTGGGCTCCGAGGATGTGAGATGCAGGCGATCCGTACCGGCGTTTCCTGGGCAGGCCTGGTCAGCGGACCAGTTGCGTGGGCAATAACGCTGCAGCTCGATTATTCGATTGCATCCTGGCAATGCCATGCCGGCTTTCGTCCCACTGCCTTGTTCTCGTTGACAGGCGCCGCGGTCGCCCTGGCAGGCGCGCTGCTGTCGTGGCACGCCGTTCATGACCGCGGACATGGTACGGTTCCGCCCCGGAAGGCGCGCACGCGCGCATTCCTTGCCAGGACTTCCGTGGGCATCGGGGCGCTGTTCACGCTCATCTTGCTGGCGCAGCTGATGGCAGGGCTGATCTTCAGCGGGTGCGAACTGTGACGAGGTCAAAGACCCGGAGATTGGCCGTCCGCCGGTGCGCGCCTTGGCCTGGCGCGGGCATTCCATTCCCGGCCGTCACCTCCCGGGCGGTCGCGCTGGTCTTGGCATCGTTGGCGCTTTGCACTGAGCTGCGGGCGAGCGAAATCCAGAAGGGTGAATACCTTACCCGAGCGGCCGACTGCATCGGCTGCCACACGTCCAATCCGAGCCGCCCGTTCGCTGGAGGCTATCGCGTGCCGACACCCTTCGGCGACGTATACTCGACCAACATCACACCTGATCCTGACACGGGCATTGGACGCTACTCCGCGGACGAGTTCGTGCGGGCCGTGCGGAAAGGTATCAGGCGCGACGGAGCCGATCTCTATCCCGCCATGCCCTATGACAGCTTCGCCGCGATGAGCCGCGAGGACGTGCTTGCGATCCGGACCTACCTCCTGGCGCAGCCGCCGATCTCGCAGCCGCAGCCGCGAAACATCCTGCCTTTTCCATTCAACCAGCGCTGGACAGCTGCGCTGTGGAAGCTCGCGAACCTGCATACCGGCAGTTTCACGCCCGATCGGAACCGGACCGCCGCATGGAACAGGGGAGCCTACCTGGTCGAGGTGCTCGGCCACTGCGGTGCCTGCCACACGCCAAGGAATGCGACGTTCGGCATGGATGAAGACCACAAGCTTGCCGGCGGCACCGCCGGCATCTGGCAGGCCTTCAACATTACCAGCGACAAGATCGCAGGCGTCGGCGACTGGAGCAACGAAGAGCTGTCTCGATTTCTCAAAACCGGCGCAGTGCCCGGGAAGGCTTATGCCGGCGGGCCGATGGCGGAAACGGTCATGAACAGCCTGCAACATCTTTCCGATGACGATATCCAGGCCATCGTCGCTTATCTCAGGGACGTGCCCGCCCAATCGGGAGACGAAAAGCAGCCGCGTTTCTCATGGGGTAACGCGGCCACGGTCGACGGCGATGCTGGAACCGAAGGGATGACGCAAGGCAGCGGGACCGCAGCCGGCGATGATCTCTATCGATCGCTCTGTTCGACGTGCCATGGGGCGAACGGAGGCGGATCGTCAGACGGATCCTATCCGTCCTTGACCCGCAACAGCACCCCCGGCGCGGCCACGCCCGAGGATGTCGCCATGACCATCCTTGAAGGCGTCAAAGCTGGCGACGTGGCGGGGCGTAAATCGATGGCGGCCTTCGGCGGCTGGCTGGACGATGGCCAGGTGGCAGCCCTTGCAAATTACGTCACCACTCGGTTCGGAAATCCCGACGTCAGCGTTACCGCGGCCGATATACGCCAGATGCGGGCCGGCTCGACAACAGGCCAGACAATCATGGTTCTGGCGGCTCAATCACTTGTGGCGTGCGCCGCCGTGTTGATGCTTGGGCTGCTGCTTCTGCTGGCAAGGCGCCTGCGCCGTCGGACCAGTTCAGTGCGCCTCATGTCCGCGCATAGAGATAGGCGGTGATGTCGCGCGCCTCTTGAGGCGACAGATTTGTATTGGGCATGGCCGTGTTCGGGTCTACGTCCCGCGCTCTGCTGATCCAGCGCATCATCGCATCCGGGCTGGCTCGCGATGCCCCGATATATCCTCTTTCGACGACGCCCTGCAGGGAGGGACCGACGGTACCACGGGCGCCGGGCACCCCCGGGATTTCGTGACATCCGCCACAGCCGTTGCGGATCATGGCCGGGACGGCTCGTTGAGGGTCGCCGCCGATCGCCTGCACAAGCGTGGTTTCTCGCAGACTGTTGCTGCGAACCGATCCGCTGGCGAAGACGGCAAAACCGATGACGACAGCCGCCGATGCTCCTGCCAACCACCAGAATCGGGGCGGCGCTTGCTTGGCGGCCTGCCGGTTCATCTGCGCTTACCGCTCTCAGCGCTCAATGCGCTGCCGAAGCACTGGTCCGGCAACGGATTGAGGAGCCGGCTCATTTATTACAGTTCTGCACATTCGATGTTGTCGTGCCGGTCGCGGTGTTGTTGTCGATGTCATTGCCTGCCGAATCTTTGCAGCGGTCAGTCATGCCACCTGATTTCGTTGTGGAATTTGTCGAATTTGTAGTGCTCGGATCGGAAGGATTCACGGACGTTCCAGAGCCGGTGCCGCTGTTGCCGCCGGTATTTCCAGACGTAGCGCCGGTGCCGTCGTTCGAGCCCGAACCGCTGTTGGAGCCGGAACTGTTCGACTGTGCCACTGCCGATGTGGCCAATGTGAGCGCGAGCACAGCGGCGGACAGAAGTTTGACGATCATGGTGGATCTCCTGGTTGGGTGTACCGCCACCAAACCAATCGTTTCCTGATATGTTCCCGGCGAAATCGTGTTCAGCAAGATTCTTGTGAAACAGGTTTTTGTGCCGGCACTGCAGACCGGCTAGCCGCGCGACGGCGGTCGATATAGGTGCGCCGCCTTGGCGTCGTCCGGCCGCGGAAGCAGCGCTGGCCGCATGCCCTCGCCTGAAGCATAGTTGCTCACTGGTGGCCGCTGCCCGCGTCCCCGACCAATGCCCGATCATCCCCGGATCGGAGACAGCTCAATCATCGCCATGAAAGTCATAGCAACGGGCCGAACACGAATATAGCCAGTAGAGCAAGAAAAATCACGGCGATAACTGCGATCGCCCACGTGACAATTCTTCTTGTCCCCCGTTGCTCCTGCTTGCGAGAGATATTTTCAGCCACAGTACGAAATCCTTGCTGCAAAACTCAACCGACGACAAGGCTCAGCGCCCGCATGGTCCTGCCGGACTGTTGGGCCGCGTCCTGGAATGGCCACAGCCGGGCTCACATGCCTACCAACCCTGCCGCCCGTACCAATCGTCGACATCGCGCCGCACGCGGTCCTTTTCGATGCCGTAACGCTCCTGGATCTTGCCTTCGAGTTGATCGCGCTTGCCGGCGATGCGGTCAAGGTCGTCATCGGTGAGTTTGCCCCACTGCTCCTTGACCTTGCCTTTCACCTGTTTCCAGTTTCCTTCCACGCGGTTCCAGTCCATGACACCGTTCTCCCTGTTTTGGAAAGGTCCGGAATAGGAAACGCAATCCAGTCAAGGATGTTCCTGGAAACAGCCAACGCGCTGCCCGATGCCGAATCGGTTGCCAGAGTTATCGCCCCTTGCGGTCCCCGGAAAGCGATGGGTCGCTGCTCATTGCCCAGCAAGCTTGCAGTTGCTGGGATAGGTTTCGATGGTGATGGCATCGCCCGCCGGGGTTTTCGCGTTCCTATAGCTGCGTCTGATCTCGACGTTCACGTCCGGCACCGTCGGCTCGTTTCCCGGAAAGAGACCAACCGACACGCTTGCGTGGACGGCAATCGGAGACGTGCTCACTGCCACCTTGGGCGCGCAGCCGAGCAGCGCAAGGGCCTGCGCATCCGCATCATCCTTGAGCTCCGGCTGCAGTGAATTCTCCACGCACGCCATGAGCGCCGCCGGGTCGGGCATCACTGAAGATGTTTCGCCTGAACCGTATATGGAGGTTGCCGTCACATCGGTCCCGTCGACGACGCCGGTCGTCAGGGTTTGCGCGGCGGGCAAAGTGAATGTGATATGTTCCGACGTCAGCGCCAGGTCGCCGCTGGCCCCGCCGGGATATGAAAGGGCGAGCGGTGCGGTCCAGCCCACGACCAACTTGTCTTCGCGCGCGCAGTCGATGGTGATGGATGCGGCGTCGGCGATGCGGGAAGCGCAGGCCAGCGCCATGAGCGCGCACAGCCCGGTGTGGCCAAATCTTTTGAAGTCGTGCACAGGCTTCATGATCCGAACCGGCTATTGCACGACAAGCTCGACGCGGCGGTTCTTGGCGCGCCCTTCGTCGGTGTCGTTGGATTCGATCGGGCGTGACAGGCCCGCCCCTTCGAATGAGAGCCGGGCGGGATCGATGCCGTAGCCGCCCACCAAGGCCGCGGACACATTGGCGGCGCGGCGGGTAGAGAGATCGAGATTATAGGCGGCGCTGCCCGCATTGTCGGTATGGCCAATGATCTTGAGGCGCAGCGCCGGCTTGTCGGTCAGCACCTTGGCGATCTCGTCCAAAGCCGGCTTCGATTCCGGCTTCACGGCGTCCTGGTTGTAATCGAACAGGATGCCATAAAGATTGACGCTGCCTTGCGAAGCGAGTGAATCCGACAGATCCTCGGGAGCCGCCGTCGCCACCTTTGCGGGATCCATGCCCTTGGCTTCCAGCACGCGCACGAAGACGACGGCCCTGTCCTTGTCCTCGCCGGCCATGGCGCTCACATAGATGGCACCTTCCGGCCGCTCGAGCTTGGCCAGGAGGTAGCGGACATGGTCGGCATAGGCGGTCGATATGCCATTGGTCGGATCGAGCTGTTCGCCCAGCAGGTAGAGGTCGCGCAGATTGCCGACCAGGCACTCCTGATCGGCGCAGGAGAAAAGGATGCTGAAGCCTTTCGCCTTGAGATCGGCCTCATAGCTGCTCGCGACCTCCAGCGAAGAACTGCCGGGCGGCAATTCATAGCGCAACTCGCTGGCTCTTCCCTGCTGCTTGAGCCATTCCGGCCCCGACCTGTCCTTCATGGCATTGCGCTCCAGCAGCGCGCCATAATCATGCGGTGACTGCAGGAACACCAACTCATCGAAATCCTTCGCCTTGCAATAGGCGATCGTCGCGCCCTGGAAACGTCCGACGAACGGATTGTCGGTGCAGCCTTCGGCATCTTCGGCCTGCGCCAGCAAAGAGGAGAGCGCCAGGCCAAGAGCCGTCAGGCCTATCCGAAGAATTCTAGTCCGGTACACATTCATCTCCTTCGACATGCTGGCCTTGTCGGCACGGCACGCACCGGCCGTTCTCCAAGTGATCATTGTGCGAGCAGGTCTGCTCCTCCTCTTGCTCCACAGGGGGGAACTCGCTCTCGCGGCATTTGCCGCGGCGGAACTCCGTGCCTTCCGGGCAACCTCTCGCCTGGTTCTTCTTGCCCCTTCGGTCGCGCACGCATTCACCGTCCTGCCGATGGAAGCCGTCGGGGCATTCAAACCTTCTCTTCTTGCCTCTTCGGTCGCGCACACATTCGCCGTCTTCCTTGCGAAAGCCGTCCGGGCATCCGAACCTTATCTTTATCTCGAAGGCGAGCATCTGCGGCGCCTGATCGAGCTTGCCGTTTTTGCTTTCCGCTTTCTGGACGGAGCAAGGCGCTTCATAGCAGACGTCGGTCAGCGGGGCTCCGGCATGGAGTTCAGTGGGGTGAAAGATCGAAACACCCGCCATGGCCACCATGCCCGCCAGTGTCGCGAAGAACGAGGGTTTCACGGATGCAATCTCCCGATGTCATTTCACTTGGCTCAATTGACGCGATCGATGCACTGGCCACTGGATTCCCTCGTGCCGGTCGGACACACGCAGCCGGACGACGTGCTGACCTGGTCGCCTCTGCATTGCTGTTGTTGCGGTTGCGGTTGCGGTTGCGGTTGTGGTTGTGGTTGTGGTTGTGGCGCGGGGTTGTCGTTCGGGCACTTGCTATACCGGCCATAGACGACCGTGCCGTCCGGACAGGTCTTCTTGCGGACAGGCCTGGTGCCCTGATCCGGCTGTTGTGGCTGCTGATTCTGGTCGCGGATCATGCGGCACCTGCCGCGCCCAAATTGATATCCCTCCGGGCAGCAGTTCGGATAGACCCCGACGGGCCGGTTGGCGGGACAAGATTGCTGTTCCTGCTGTTGATCGCGCATCGGACGGCACTTTCCGCGTCCAAACTGGTAGCCCTCTGGGCAGCAATTCGGATAGGCCCCGACAGGGCGGTCAGCGGGACAGAACCGTTGCCTTGCGCGATCGACGCAGACGCCGGTCGCGGCATCAAGCACCTGGCTCCGGCGGCACTTTACCTGGGCCGGCTGCGGGGAGCGGCATTTGCCATTGCGGTACTCGGTCCCTTGCGGACAGCAATTGGGATAGGCACCAACCGGCCGATCCGCGGGACAGATTCCTGGCTGCTGCTTGATCCTGTTGAGCACGCAGGCATTGCCCTCGGCATGGCTGCCGCGTTTGCAGGCGATGCACCGTCCGGTCCTTGCATCCTTCACAAGGCCGCTGCCGCACTTGACCTCTATGGGTGCCGTCTTCTGAGAACGGCATTTGCCATTACGATATTCCGTACCTTGCGGACAGCAATTGGGGTACGCCCCCATCGGCCGATCGGCGGGGCAGACCCTGGCCTGCACCTGCGGAGCCTGCTTGATCAAGCCAATTCCGCCGCTTCCTGGGCCGGCGGCCTCGCAGGCCTTGCCGGTCCATTTGGTGTTGGCGGGGCAGGCGCACAGGCCATTGCCGGCGAGGATCATGCCGAACTTGCAGGTGGCGGACGGGACGGCGAGGACCGGCGCCGCCTCGGGCGTGATCGGCTTCGAGGTGGAAGCGCCGCCGGTTCCGCTGCAGCTCTTGCCATCCCATCTGGTGTTGGGCGGACAGGCACAGATGCCATTGGCGAGCACCATGCCGCCTTGACAGGTCTGCACGGGCGGGATCAGGGAAACCGTCTTGCAGGACTGATCATTGATGCCGGGCGTTCCGTCCGAGACGTCGGCGCAATTCGAGAACCGGGCTGCCGAGGCATCGCTCGGCAGGCGCACGACCATGTTGAAGTTGCGCGGACCGAACTCGCTGCCTTCGGGGGCATCGAGATCGAGGCGCACGGGGCCGGGCGATGTGCAGGAGAACGGGATCTGCGTCGGCTGCGTCGCGCAGGGCAGTGGCGGCGTGATCGAGACGATCTGCGCCGAGGCAAGCCCCGTCAGTTTGTCGGAAATGGTGACCGGCGCGTTGTGGTCGATCGGCCCCGGATTGAACAGCCTGAGGGCGAAGTGGCAATCGCCGCCCAGGGTGCAGGATTGATCGCCGGTCTTGGTGACCTTGACGCTGAAGGGGTCGAGCTTGACCGACGCGCAGCCTTCATTGTCATTCGGATTGCTGTCAACCGGCGGTACTGTCGCGCATAAGGTGAGCGTATCGTTCTTCTTCCATGTCGCCCCGGCGATCACCACGGCATCGGCATCGAGGAATGTTTCCGGGGGCATCGACACGGCGCTCTGACACGCGACAGTCTGGGTGTCGCCATCCTTCTTGCTGCAGGCGCCGGTGCCTTTTACTGTGAGATCGGCATTGATGAACTGAACGATGCCATTCCGGACCTTGGCGTTGAATGGCGGCGGGCCGACGACCGTATCCGACCCATTGCTCTTCACGCTGACTCTGAAGCGGCACACTTCGTTGATGCCACACTCGCCAACGCCGTTCGGTTTGCCGTTGGGAGGGAGGACCTCGACCATCAGATTAGCGCCCTTATGCACCTCGTCCTTGATGGTGACGCAGCGGCCGGCGAAATCCCTGTCGAACGGACTGGGCTTGGCGTTGGCGGCCGGATTATAGTCGATGCAGTTCGTGTAGGTCGGAGAAACCCTCGAGGTTTTGACCAGCACCCGGCCGCTGAGCGTTTCGCCGGGTTTTAGAACATTCGTGCCCTTGTTGGTCGAGATGCATCCGACGGTGCCATTGGTGGTCGAGCACGCGAAGTCGCCATCGACGGTCTCGATCGTGGTGTCGGTGATGGGCTTGAAATCCTCCTTGATGACAAAGGGGCCGGAAGCAGCGTCAGTTCCGACATTCTTCAGCAAAATTCCGAAGGCGCAACTCGGCACGCAAGAGGTGGCCGCGGTGAATTTCTGGGCCCTGAGCAGCGGGCCTTTGACCAGCGGAATGCTGGCGCATGTCTGTTCGCCGCCCGCGAACGAAGCGCAGGTCTTGATCGCAGTCGCATTCGTTCCGCTGCCGGGCTTGAACGTCATCGACACGGGCACAGTCTTGCCGGGCGGAATTTTCGCCGTCACCGCGGAGGTGCAGGTTACGTCATTGCCGTCCTTCTTGCAGGAGATCGGCGCGGTCACACCGGGGACACTTGCTGCCTCGCCGCCGCCCTCCATCGCGATGTTGGGAAAGGCGCTGCCGTCCGGCTGCGAGAGATGGACGGTGAAGGAGAGCGGCCCATTGAACTCCGCCGCGTCGGCGGGATTGCTGACTGATGTCGTGAAGACGCATCCGCCGCCTATGTCCGAGCATTGCGCCACCGCCGGATTGTGCGCCAGCGCGAGGTTCTTGGGCTGTTCGGGCTGCGGCGCGGGCTGCAGCAGCCGGGCGGTGGCGCAGGACGGTGCAGCCGCGCCTTTCAGCGTGGCGCAGTTCTTCATTTCCTTGACCGCGCCGATGCCCTTGCCCAGATCGGCGGTGAGGGTGATGCTGACGGAGCTTTTCGCCGCGAGCGTGACCGCCGGGTTGGAGCAGATGAAACCCTGCCCCTGCCTGGCGCAGTTGAATTTGGGATCGGAGGCGGCCGAGACGGTGGCGCTGTTGAAGACGGCGCCGTCGCCGGTCACGTCGTCGGTGAACTCGACCGGTCCCTTGACCTCGGCATCGCTTGTGTTGGAAATCGTGACGTTGAAAACGCAGCGGTTTTCGACGCAGGTGGTGAATGTCTTCACCAGGCTGAGCGGCCCCGCGGTCGAGGCTTGCGGATCGACCTGGCCGCCGCCGCCCGGCGGATTGACCTCCTCGATGTTGACCACAGCGCATTGTTCCGGTGCCGGCTCCCGCACCTTGCCACCGCCACCGACGCCATCGCCCTCGTCCGCGCCGCCGGCATCGGCTCCGCCCGCGCCGGCATTCCCGTTGGCGGCGAGCTGGGCTTTGCAGGCATCGAGTTTTTTCTGCAATGCCTGCTTGAGCACATTGCCGGTCAGCGGGTTTATCTGACAAAAGGAGAACACGCCTGTAACCGTCGCCGTCTTCAGGGCGTCTTTGCAGTTCAGGGCCTTCATTTGATCGTTGATGGCGACCACGTCGTTGGCAACAGCGGGGCAAGCCGGTCTTGCGTCACTCTCGGCGACGCATTGCTTAAGCCTGTCGGCTCGTGCCTTTTCCTCCGCCTCAAACGCGGGATCAACCGTGCTGGCGCGTGACATGCAGAAATCGATGTGCTTCTGCACATCGGCCGACCAGCGGGGTTCGGGTCCCTTCATCCGGCACTTTTTCTCGCGGACTAAACTTGCCACCGTAGTCGCGCGGACGGCATATTTTTCACAAAATTTGCTGCTTTTGCACTGCCACCGGTTGCCCATACTCGTAAAGGTGCCGCGGGCACCCGCTCGATTGACCTGATTTCCGGTCGCGCTGCCGTCGGGATTGATCGTGCCCTCATAGTGGCCGGTGTCGCCATGTGCTGCCTTCCAAGCCACATCGAATTCGAATGTGTTTCCGACCACTCTCCCGTTGGTGACCTTGCCGAAGAACGCGCCGCCGCCATCATTCGGAAAATAAAAGACGTCGCCGACGACTTTACCACCACCAACCACACCTCTCTGGTCAGGATCGATCTGCATATGAGTGAAATGGAGTTCCAGGCCGTTGTTCTGCCGCATGGCGAAGGCGTTGTCCTGCAACTGCCATTGGGTGCATTCTTTCGTAACGCTCGACACGCCGTCGATATTGCCGCCGGGATTGTCGATGAAATGCAGAAGGCCCTTGCCCTCGGCGAGCGATGCTGATCGGAAGGCCGCATAAGTAATCAGCGGGCGCCGGCTCATCGGTACCGTAAGCTCGGCCTTCTTCTGCGGCACCGCGGCCGGGGACGTCATCGCGCAATTCTTCACCGTCCTGGTGCCGGCTGGCAGTTCGAGGTCGAAGCGCAGCGAAACGCTTCTTGATTCCTTCGGCCCGAGCGCCGTGGCCGCATTGCCGAACGAACATTTGACCGGCGGGCCACCCTTCTCGCAGGCGAAGGGTGGGGGCAGAGCATCGTCGGAAAGCTTGGCGCCCGCGACATCGATCGTGTCGGTGAAGGGTATGGGACCGGGCACCGGCGCATCGGTGGTGTTGGTGAGCGTGATCTCGAAGGTGCACGGTCCTTTGAGCGGGCAGCTTGCCGGGCCTTTCTTCGAAATCACCACCGGCCCGGTCTGCACCGGCATGTCCGGATCGAGCGGCAAGGTGGCGCAGGCCGGCGCCGCCGGCTGTCCGCCGGCGTCTCCGTCCGGCGGGTTGCCGCCCGCCTCTGGCGCGCCAGGCTCTGGCAGCTTGTTGTTGAGGGGTTCGTCGAAGGCAATCGCGGCCGTCGCCTCGCCGGCCAGCGGTCCAAAGGTGACAGCGGCCTTGCTCTGCACGAAATCGGCTTCGCCACCTTCGGTCGTGTCGATGGTAAAGGCGATCTTCATGGAGCGGCTTTCGCCGGGAGCCAAGGTGAGCTCCGGCTGTTGGCAATCGAGCTCCCGCCCATCGGGCTTGCATTGCAGGCCGGCCGGCACATTCAGGCTGGTAGGGGAATTCTTCGCCTGGCTCTGAGTTCCGACCGACAGGGTCTGTATGACCCGGAAGGGTCCAGTGACTGCATTGGCGCTGGTGTTGGTGACCTTGACCTCGAACTCGCAGGTCCCAGCCTTGGGCGAGCAGCTCGCCGGCACGCCCGAGGCCTGCACCGCAAGACCGTTCGCGTTGCTGGCCGTCGGCGGCGGCAGCGCGGCCGGCTGTTGATTGTTCGCTTTCTGCTGATTGCCTGGAGGCGGCGTCCCGCCGGCGAGGACCGCGCAATTCCTGACCTCTTTCGTTTCCGGCGGGGTATTCGGCGCGAAGACAAGGCGCATATCGAGCTTGCCGTTGGCGGGCACCGGCCCCGGATGCGTACAGGTGAAGGGCGCCGCCTTGCTGCATTGCCAAGGTGCGTTGGGTTCGCCGGTCAGCGTCGCCTGGGGCGCCTCGATCTGCTCGTTGATCGTGATGGGACCTGGAACTTCTAGCCCGTCGTTGCTGACTTCGATGTTGAAGGCGCACCCGCCCTTGGGGGAGCATTTCGGCACGGTGCCCGTCTTGGTCAGCGTGAGCTTGCCGCGGGTCTGGCCGCCGTCACCTTCAACATCGGGAAAGCCGGTCCCGCCGCCGCCGTCAACGCCTGGAAAGCCGGGCTGGCCGCCGCCGCCCTCGACACCGGGAAAGCCAGGTTGGCCGCCTCCCGGTATACCGGGAAACTGTTCGTCCGAGGCTACGGCTGGGAATCCGCTGCCGCCTTCGCATTGCGAGAGAACGGCAACGCCGCCGGCATGGCCGCGCGCCGCCGCATCATCCTGAGCCGGATCAAGGGCAACGAAGGCAGTTGGAACGTCTGCGCCGGCAGCAGCCTGAAACTGGCTTGCCGCACCAATCTGCAGACCATGGACAGGCTTTTGCCGATCCAGGACATCGCCGGAAGCAAGCAGCGTTCCGCCGCAGGCGGTGAGGTCGAGGCTGCCGTCGGGCTTGTAGGCATATTGCAGCGCCACGCCGCCGCTGGCATCGCGCCGCTCGATGGACTGACCAACAGGATAGGTGAGCGTATCCAGTTGCCAGGCCGATGCTGTTTGCGGATCGTCCGGGGCTTCGGGCGCATAGCGGATCACATCGGTGGGGCCGCCACTGACAAGTGCCGCAAAATCACCTGCATTCTGCACCGCATTGCGCAGCGCCAGGACCATGTCGCCGCTGTTGTCGAAGACTATCGCCGTGACCGTGCCGGGCTGCGAGGCGTCGACGCCGACCTCGATGCGGGCATCCGGCATGAAGGAGCCATCCTCGGCGAGGCCGACGGACCAGATTTCAGGACCTTCCGCGACAGCGTAATAGAGCCGCTTCCCGTGCACCGCCATGCCGTCGATCCGGCGCGCATTCTGCGTAAAACCCCAGGTCGACGGATTGGCCGCGTCGAAGTCCGGAGACGTGACGTCGAGCTGCTTTGCATCATCGGCGACGGCCTCCTTGCCCGCCAGCGGCCCGCCCTGCAGTCCATGATCGAACTGGCCGGCATCGGTGCCGGCAGTCGGGCCCTTGAGCTGATGAACTAGCCCGGTGTCAAGGTCGGAAACATAGAGCGAACGGCTCGCGGGATCGAAGGCAAGGCCGCCGATGCCGGGCCCGCTGTTGATCGCGCCTTCCTTGGAGAGCTCCGCATAGAGGCTGGCCTCGCCCGTCGCGCTGTCTATCTTCCAGATCGCCCCGGCGCCGCCAAAGGGGGCCTTGCCGAACAGACCCTCCATGAACTGGGCGCCGGGAGCCCCTCTCGTCAGCCGGTCGGGCTGTCCGTCGCCGTCCTTGTCGGGGCCGACAATATAGAGGCCAAAGGCGGACGTGGCTGCCGCATAGAGGCCGGGCGTGCCGCGCTCGTCGGCCGGGAGCGTGTCGAAAACCAGCCCGAATACATGGCCGATATCCCCGGCCTTGAAGTCCTTGCGCAGAGGCAGATTAAGCTGCTGGCCGGCCAGCGGCGCGGCAACGAGGCTTCCGTCATAGATGCGCAGCGTGACCCCGTCGGGATCGATGACGGTCTTGGAGAGGGGATCCACGCCTGGCGGCAGCCCCTCGACCTGAAGCCTGACCCCGGCAAAGCCGGAGGCCGCGATATCGCCCGGCTTCAAAACATTCTGCGTCTGGGTGTCCTCGGCCGTCTGGGTGTCCTCGGCACGAGAGGCGGGGGGCATCGACAGCAATGCCACTGTGCCGACAAGCGATGCAATCGCCAGCCAAAACCCAAGGATGAGGAAGGAGCGCGCGAAAGGTAATGCTTTCGGCATTGCCGAGACCCCGACTTAGCGACTGTCCTTGCTCTTCCGGATCAACCGCGAGGAGTGTCGCCTCTCCCCCGCAAGGCACGGCATCGATCCAGAGCCGAGCTGAAAAATGCCGTTAAAAGCCAGGGTCGCCTAGTCATCATATGATGCTAAAATGAGCGCGAGGCAGGGGGCTGCACCAACTTCAGCACGCGGGCCACGAGGCCATGCTCGGCGATAAAGGCCTGGTAGTCCCGATAGATCGGGTCGGCGCTCAAATGCCGTTCCTCGGTCCTGGCGCGCAGGTAATAGACAAGATTGGCGGCGCCCAGCATCAGGCAGGATTGAACCGCCGTGAGCCAGCCCGCACCAGCGACGAACGGCACCGAGATCAGCCACCAGCAAAGATTCTTGCTCAGATAGGCCGGATGTTTCACCCAGCGATAGGGGCCGTTGGTGATGATTCCACGATGGGTGAGGTTGGAGAATCGCAGGCCGAAGGCCGCCGTCGACCAGACATAGATGAAAACCAAGAGCAGAATGGCGCTGCCCCATAGTACATAGAGCCAGGGATAGGGCGCCAGGACCTTGTCCCAATGGAGCTCGTCCAGTTCATATTGAATGTAGTGCCCCTGCGCGTCCACAAACGGCCGGTAGCAGATGAGGCAGATGGCCCAACCACCAATCGTCGGCTCGGTGCTCCTTATGTGACTGTCGATCACCCGCAACGTCAGCGTATAGGCAATCACCGCCAAGAGCACATCCAGAAGGTAGAAGACATCGATGAGCCGGGCGAAGACATCCCGGAAGTCCCACTGCGGGAACAGCGGCGCCGACCACAGCGCGCCGAGATCGTTATTGGCATAGACGAACATCAAGGGCAGGAAGAAAGCCTTCACGAGCCAACCCCGCGCGTGGGCGGCCAGCATGCTCCAGTTCGCCGGACGGTTCCCGGCGAGCAGCAGAGGAAGCTGCGCGTAGGCATCGAAGGGATCGCGCTGCCGGCGGTCGACATGGAGAATGTAGAAAGGCGAAGCGACAATGAGGCCCGGCAGCAGATACAGAGCGGCGTCCTTGAACGGCTGATAGAAGGCGTCGCCATATTCCGGCAGGAGGGCGTATAGCCCCGCAATGCACCCAATGGTCATCCAGAAGCCGACGAGCTTGTGAACAAGCCGCAGCGGATCGACAGGCCGGATCGCGTCCCGCGCCAGTTCCGTGGTGGGATTGAGCTGGACACGGTGGACGAGCAAGTCCACGGCCAGCATGACGGCGGCCGACAAGACCAACACGGCGAGCGTCTTGAGATGGGCAGCTTCAGTCCAGTCGCGCAAAAGCCATACGTTTGCGAGGGCCATGAGCACGCCTGCCATACCGGTCCATTGGCCGCTGGCCGAGCCGGGACATGCCGGGACCGGGGCGGCAGGGTTCTTTTCGCCGCCTTGGGCATGGACACTCTGGTCCACTGGAACATCCATACACGTCTGCCGCCGGACGTCCATTCGATCAAGTCCTGCCGAGCTGACTGAGCTGGATTATCCGCCGCCCAATCCACCCGATGTGCCGCCGCTGGTGTTGCCGGACGTACCACCGCTGGTGTTGCCGGACGTGCCACCACTGGTGTTGCCGGACGTGCCACCACTGGTGTTGCCGGACGTACCACCACTGGTGTTGCCGGACGTGCCACCACTGGTGTTGCCGGACGTGCCACCACTGGTGTTGCCGGACGTACCACCGCTGGTGTTGCCGGACGTACCACCGCTGGTGTTGCCGGACGTGCCACCACTGGTGTTGCCGGACGTGCCACCGCTGGTGTTGCCGGACGTGCCACCGCTGGTGTTGCCGGACGTACCACCGCTGGTGTTGCCGGACGTGCCACCACTGGTGTTGCCGGACGTACCACCGCTGGTGCCGCCGGACGTACCACCACTGGTGTTGCCGGACGTACCGGAACTCTGTCCGGAAGTGCCCGACGTGCCGCCCGATGTGCCGCCACTGGTGTTGCCTGACGTACCGGAACTCTGTCCGGAAGTGCCCGATGTGCCGCCGGACGTACCGCCCGACGTGCCGCCACTGGTGTTGCCGCCCTGCCCGGAAGAGCGTGGGCTCTGTCCGGAGGTACCCCATATGCCTGAGCTCGAGTGTCCAGACGAGCTGGAGGAGGAACGGAGCTTTTTGTGTTTTCCCGAATCCGTGACGAGCACAAAAAAGCGTGAACCTCCGCACCTTCCATGCTCCAGGGTGCCTGGGCAGCGATCATAGGTTGTCTTCGCTGTCGCTATGAATTGCGGAAAGCCCACGATCGCCACGGCCGCGGCCGCCGCCACTCCGATGAAATAGATCGCCGTCTTCATGAACGCCTCTTTGGCCATATTTCGGTGGAAGAGGTCCGGGCCCATCCGGGAACCACACCGGTCAACTCCAATGCAGAACATTGCCGGGAAGAGTGCGAGCCGCCTAGTCACCATATGATGCTAAAATGACTCGGAGTCGGGGCCGCGATCGCGCTTGCGGAAAGCCCGTGCAAGTCGGACATCACGCGCAATCGCCTAGATCCGATAGCTCATTGCTGGAATGGATGTGCCGATTTCAAAAGCGCAACAAGCTGGCTTTGTTGATTCGTTCCCGTCTTGCGAAAG